>NZ_JVEL01000490.1:0-21718 GCF_001076875.1 Serratia sp. 506_PEND | reverse complement strand
CCATCTTCGACGTGAGGTGACCGCCAATGTTCATCAGGTCATGGCTAATTCCGTTGCGGGTGCGGGGGTGCTGCCGGCGAGCGTGATGATCGGTGCCTGATAATGGAGATGGGTCGTGATATCGTAGACGTCTTTATTACCCAGCGAGAAAACAATGTCCTGGGCATCAAGTTTTTGATTATTATTATTGTCAATAATAATATAAGCATTATTACCTAATTTGACCGCGCCGACGCTTTGCAACAGGGTGTCACTGTTGCCATGCGTTATTTTCGTCAAAGCCTGGTTGAATATGTCCTGCGCGGAATCACCGGGGCTGACAGTCAGCGAGTCAAACAACGCGTTGACTTGCTCCGTTTGGCTCAGTTCGCCGTAAATGACGATCTCGCCTGATGACTTGGCGTTGAATACCCAAGGATGATTCGGATCGCCGACGGTGAGGGTATCCGTAGGGGTGAGGGTATTGATGGTGACCATGTCCTCGATGGTACTGCGCTCAAAGTTGATTTTGCTGTCGTGCGCAAACTCATTGGTCATGACCAATGGATCCAGCGTGGTGTTACCTTTAAGCGTTAACGTCTGGCTGTTGGTATAGGCGATGGTGAGTTGTTCACCGGCTAATGCCTCAATGACGCTGTCGAAGGCGCTGTGATGCTTCAGCGAAGTGAGTAGCTTATAGAACTCACCGCCGCCGCTACCGCCTTTTTCCATTATCAAATCCGTTTCGACGCGTGGAATGACTTCATTGCCGGGATTGAATGTCGGTTCGATAACAATACTTTTTAGGCTATTGCCAAAGTCTGCTTTTACCGTCACCTGCAATTTGCTTATGCCGCCTATGCGTATCGTTTCAATCGCGTTTTCGCCTGCCAGAGAGACTGAAGCGAATTTCGAACCGTTGGCATATAATCGGAGCTCTTCCGGCAATTGCCGCCCGAGGAAATGGCTGGTGAAGCTCAATGTCCCGGCATCCAGGTGCTCGATGGCGCGGTTGCCGATACTGACGCCCCAAGGCCCGAAGATATCGTTCGGTGGTGCGGCAAGCGGCGCCAATTCCAGATGAAGTTTGCTTTGTGCCCCTGCATTGCCGTTAATGGTGAGAAAAGGCAGCGTGTTGAAGACGGGCAGGTTGATAACATGCACATTATCAGCGAAACCGGAAAGTGTTAATCCCTGGCTACCCGTCCAGTAATACCCGTCGCCGCTTTTCTGGGCATGGGGTGCCTGTTGTAAATGGGCCACAGTTGGGACGCTGTTGTTGTAAATACTGGCTGTTTGATTGATTACACCATAATCGAAAATGTTTGCGCCTTCTGTCGCGATCCATTTCCCATCAAGATAAATATTTCCCGTGCCGCGATAACCCGCAAGATCGATCTGAGGAAAGAATTGAAACTGGTTGATATTCGTTTTGATTAGGCCTTCAGTGTCGCCGCTTGCCGTCGAGGTCAGATAAATATCCTTCAAGATCAGGTTGGCGGAAACGACGCCATCCGCATCAAAAGCGTTCTGTGCGGTGAAGGCCGTGCTTACCCTGTTGGCTCCGTGGTTTACGCCATTGCCATTCCAGAGCAGGCTAGCACCCCCTGCGCCGAAAAGAAGATCCATTTTGGCATTAGCGAGATCGAATTTATCGGAAATCATTACCGCATCACGTTCAGTACCAAATGCAATCTTGTCAGTCATTTTGAAGTAAGGGTTATCGTCCAGATTGAGCCGCAAGGCGAATCCCTTATTTTTTAATGAGTTGAGGGCAGTGGCGTCAGTGGGCATATTCCCCTGCAAGGTCACTTCTTGCAATTTGGTTGACTGACTGAAATCAACGGCGACCGAGGCATTCACATTAAGAAAGACATGCGCCAGAACGGCCAGCTCCACCGGGCTTAACGAATGTTGATTGCCGGTGTTCACCGCGCCGCTTAATACGCCGTCGGTGGAGAGCGATAATTCGGCGAAGGGTTTGTAATTCAGCGCTTGGGCGATGCTGAGTTGATAGGCGGCGACATCTGCCGGATGAGGTTCATGCGCGCCGTCGACTGGGGAAATCCCCTGGCGGAATGACTCGATAATCAACGCGCTGGCTTGATATCTATCGTTGCCGGCCTTCTGCAACAAGGCTTGGGACAGCGTCGGACTCAGATTTTCGTGATACAGCGAAGCGTAGATTTGCTCGTAGTTGTCCGCTCCCTGGAATTGGTGGGCGTTGGCCAGCATTTTCAACAGCTCGGCGGAAGACATCCCGCTGGCGAGCGAACGGCTAAAGGTATCGAGTGCGGTCGCGTCTGCGGAAACGCCGGCCACCGTCAGGTAAAAGGACATCACGGTTTCACCATAGTGCAAATCGGGGCGCTCGCCGGGTGCATAGACATGGGTGGCGGCCAGAAAATGACTTTTGGCCGTTTCATGCTGAGTGTCGGTGTCTGCTCGAATATCCGTTATCACACGCATAATGACTTCGCCACGGGTTTCACTGCCGACGTTCAAGCCCGCTGCGTACTTCTGCACCTCGTCTGCGCCGGCCTGGTTGCCGAACGCTTCAAAAAATATTTTCTTCACGAAGTCTTCATTGCCAAGCGACTTGATATCGGTTTTGACGGTGGTGAAATAGGTCGCTATCTGTGCGGCGGTTTGGTGGCCGGCGGCGAGGACACTGCCCCAGTAATTTACCGCTGTGGCATTAATCACGCTGCCGAGTACGTAATAAATACCCTGAATGTCCGCTGCCGCCGGTGCATGTTCTGCTGCCAGCACAAAAGCGGGATAGAGTGTGGTCGCTATGGTGTTCTCAACGTGTTGCTGTTGCGTCAGGATTGTTTGATCCGACCCGGCATAATCGCTGAGCTGGGTGATGAGTTCTTGCGTCAACTGACCGAGCGATTTGCCGGCATCGAGCTGTTTTACCCACTGCGCCACAGTGTCTGGGCCGGGGGAAATGCCGCTGGCGTTGTGATAGAGGTACTTCACCTTGTCGGCGGTGCTCAGGTTATCATAGCGATGCCGGCCATCCGCAGAGAGAATGAAGAGGTTCGCAAGTTCGCTTTGGTTATAAGTGCCTTTTTCAAGCTGTTTGGCGAAATAGATCAGGGCGCTATCGTCAGCCTTTTTGCCCAGTGTGGCGTAGAACAGGATGGCGACGTCTTGCTGTAGTTTTAATAAACTCATGACATGCTCCATGGCGTGGCGAAAAAACAATATTGGCAAGTAAAGCCTATCGTCGTCGGAATGCAATGCGGCAACCGTGGGGATATTCTGCGTGTTCAGGTTTCTCAGGCCGCGCAAGTCGGTTCTCGGCTTTTTTTGGATCGGACTTTTCGCTACAATATGCCGCCGTCGAAAGCATAAAAATTCCTCTCATTTCTTGTTTTTAACAGCGCCGGCATGACGTTTTCGCGTTGTGCACCCATTATCATTTCGCCGCGGGCTGATGCACACGGCATGGCGAGGTCAGTTGTTCCGATGAAAAACATTCTTTCTATCCAGTCGCACGTGGTGTTTGGTCACGCCGGCAACAGTGCGGCTGAATTTCCGATGCGCCGCATGGGCGTCAACGTCTGGCCGCTGAACACGGTACAGTTCTCCAACCATACGCAATACGGCCAGTGGACCGGCTGCGTCATGCCGGCCAATCACCTGACCGAGATCGCGCAGGGCATCGCCAATATCGATCAGCTGAAGCGCTGTGATGCGGTGTTGAGTGGCTATATCGGTTCGCCGGAGCAGGGCGACCATATTTTGGAGATCGTGCGCCAGGTTAAGCAGGCGAACCCGAATGCCTGGTATTTCTGCGATCCGGTGATGGGACATCCGGAAAAAGGCTGCATCGTGGCGCCGGGCGTGGCCGAGTTTCACTGTCGCCAGGCGTTGCCGTGCAGCGACATGATGGCGCCGAACCTGCTGGAGTTGGAGATGCTGAGCCAGATGGCCGTCGCCAACGTGGCCGATGCGGTGCAGGCCGCCCGCGCGCTGATCGCCAAAGGGCCGCGGCTGGTGCTGGTCAAGCACCTGGCCCGCGCCGGCTATCACGCCGACTGCTTCGAAATGCTGCTGGTGACGGCGGACGAGGCTTGGCACATCAGCCGGCCGCTGGTGGACTTCGGCGTGCGTCAACCGGTCGGCGTCGGCGATTTGACCAGCGGTCTGCTGCTGGTGGATCTGCTGAAGGGTGAGGCGCTGGATAAAGCGCTGGAGCACGTGACCGCCGCCGTGTATGAGGTGATGCTGACGACTCAGGAGATGGGGGAATACGAGCTGCAGGTAGTGGCGGCGCAGGATCGGATCGTGCAGCCGCGCAGCGAGTTCAAAGCGGTAAAACTGTAAGTGCAACGGGCCCCGGCGATAGCCACCGGGGCCGAATGTTTACTTCAATCCTTCGGCGTTCAGCGCCGCATCCACCGCCGGGCGCGCCGCAACGCGATCGAACCAGGCCGCCAGATGGGCGTGCTTGCGCACGTCAAACTGCAGGGCGAATGCCCAGCGCAGCACGGTGAACAGGTAGGCGTCAGCCACGCTGAAACGGCTCCCCAACAGGAAGTGCTGCTTCGCCAGCACCGAATCCAGATAGCTGAACTGCTGCTCCAGCTTGGCGCGCGCGATGGTTTTGTATTCCTCGGGCGTTTTCGGGTTGAACAGCGGGCTGAATCCTTTGTGCAGCTCGGTGGCAATGTAGTTCAGCCATTCGATCGCGTGGTAGCGCGACAGGGTGCCCGCCGCCGGGATCAGGTTGCGATCCGGCACGCGGTCCGCCAGATATTGCACGATCGCCACGCCTTCGGTCAGCAGGCTGCCGTCATCCAGCAGCAGCGCCGGGACCTGTCCCTTGGGGTTGATGGCGAGGTAATCGGCGCCGCTCTCGGTTTTCTTCTGCGCCAGATCGACCTTCTCCGCCGTAAAATCCAGCCCTGCCTCACGCAGCACGATATGCGGGGACAGCGAACAGGCGCCGGCTTTATAGAACAGTTTCATCGGAAGCTCCTTGTTGATGACGAATGACGGGCATGCTTAACCTCTCATCGTAGTCCCGTGGCGCCAAAATTACAGCGGCTTAGCTAACAAATTTAACCGACGATCGCCTCTGCGGGCTGCAGCTGCGCCAGCGTCGCGGCGATCTGCTGCTGCAGCGCCGGCGGCGCCACCTGCATCGGCGAACGCAATTCGTTGGCGATCAGCCCCTGCTGGGCCAGCGCCGTCTTGACCGGCGCCGGATTCGGGAAGCTGAACATCTGGTGGATCATCGGCAGCAGCTCATAGAAGTTGCTGCGCGCCGCGGCCAGATCGCCGGCGGCGACCTGCTGCACCAACTGGACGAAACGTTCCGGGTGAACATGCGCGGCGGCGGAGATGGCGCCGGTGCCGCCGAGGCACAGCGTGGTGAGGATCAGATTGTCTTCCCCGGTCATCACATCGATTTCGCCATCGGCGATCAGCGCCATGGTGGCGTCAGGGTTGCCGCCGCAGTCCTTGATGGCGGTGATGCGCGGATGGCGAGCGAGCCGGCGCAGCGTGGCCAGCTCCATGGCGATGCCGGTGCGCTGCGGAATGTTGTACAGGATCACCGGCACGGCGGAGGCGTCGGCCAACTGGGTAAAATAGTCGATCAGGCCGCATTGCGAAGGGCGGATGTAGTAAGGCGCCGGGATCAGCACGCCAGCGATGTCGCGCAGCTGAATGGCCTGCTGCATTTGCAGCGTGGCGGCCATGTTATTGCCGGAAAGGCCCATCACCACCTGGCGTGCAGGCGCCACCTCCAATACGGCGTCGAGCACCGCCAGCTGTTCTTCTTTGCTCAGCGCGGCGGCTTCACCGGTGGAACCGCAGACCACCAGACCATCGATGCCGGCGTCGAGCAGGTGCCGCGCCAGGCGTTGCACCGCCGGCAGGTCGACGGCGTCGTGATTGAAAGGGGTAACCATCGCCACCCAAATACCCGAAAATGAGGCCATAAAATATTCCTTCTGTGTGACCGACAGAGAAGCCAGATGAGAAAATTGAAGGCGGGGCGTTGCGTGCCATCCAGTCAGCTCATCTGACGGGACAGCGCGCCCCGGTCAAATGAGCGTCTGTTTCTTCGATGTAACCGCCGCCAAACCGCCAACGAGCAACGCAGGTGTCATCAGAATATCAGCGTTGCGTGGGTAGGCCATGGCGGTCTCGCGAAAAGGGGAAGTGGGGTGATAATGAATATTCTTCATCAGACTGTCAATTTACAACAGATTGATAACATTGTTATTCATGATTCGCCGGTGAGGATGAGTTTGGCTAATAAATAAAAATCCCCGCCGCGGCGGGGAGGGTTGAGTTGGCTCAGCGCGGCGGGCGGGAGCCGATGGTGGCGGACCAACTGAAAGTGTCGCCGCTCGGCCGGTAGCGATTGGCCTTGCGTTCTGCACGCTCCGCCTTGGCGAGCTTCGCTCTGGCGGCCATGATGCGCGCCACCACTTCATCCTTGACCTTGTGCTGTTCGGCATTGGTCAGCGGCCTGCCATGGCTTTTACGCGCCTTGTCCAATTCGGTTTTCACTTCCCGCTGTTCGCTTTCCGTCATCTCTTTCAACGTCAACTTTTTCATCTGTGCCGCCCGTTCGGTGAAGTTGACTTACAGTTTAGCGGCGTTATATGACCGAAAATGTTATGGGCATAACGAAAATGCCCCGTAGGCCGGCATTACACCTCTTCCAGCAGATCGTCGACAAAGCGCCGCATGCGCTCGGTGCGCTGTTCGGCCATCTGCCGCCCGGCGGCGGTCTGGAAGCCGTCTTGCAGTTTGAACAGCTTGGTTTCGAAGTGATCCAGGCTGAAACGCTTGTCGTCGTATTGGCGATGTTCAGCCCGCGGGTCGGCGGCGTCGTACAGCGCGCTGCGCATGCGGCCGCCGATATAGAAGCAGCGCGCCACGCCGATAAGGCCGATAGCGTCGAGGCGATCGGCATCCTGCAGGATCTTCGCCTCCAGCGTTTGCGGAGGGATGCCGGCGGAAAAACTGTGCGCTTCAATGGCGTGAGCCACCGCCGCGATGTCCGCCGGCGCCCATTCCAGCCGGGCCAGCGTCAGCGTGGCTTGCTCCGCCGCCATGCGCGAGGCCAGATGGCGCTGCGGCGAATTCTTTTCCACCGCGACAGCGTCGTGCAGCAGCACCGCCGCGCAGAGAATGCGCCGGTCGCCGCCTTCCAGCTTGCTGATCCGACGGCAGTTCTTCCAGACCCGATGCAGGTGCGCCACGTCATGCGAACCGTCGTCCGATTCGAGGGTGAGCGGCAACAGCGTTTGCGCCAGCGTCTGGTAGGGGGAAAACGGTTGTAACAACTCTTGCGTCAGCGAGGGTAAAGACACGTTCAGCTCCTGTTGGGGAAAATCGGTCAATCAGCATAGCCGTGTCGGATGCCGGGAAAATGACAGAAAAATGGCTATTGTTTACTAAAGTGCAACCCACTATTGTCATAACTGCGGTTTTTGCAGCGAAACAAGCAACCTAGAATAGCCGTATTCCGCCGTCTCCGCTTGGTGAGAGCCTGTGTCCGCGGGGATGGCCGGAATATCCTCATCAGCCATTTGGAGAAGAGACATGCCAACCCCTCTTGAAATAGTGCGCGCAACCTATGAAGGCAGCTCCGAAGAAAACGGCCGTAATCTGCTGGCGGCGCTGGCCCCCGATGCCGAGTGGACCGAAGCCGCCGGTTTCCCTTACGCCGGTACCTATATCGGTCCGGAGAACATCATCAAGAACGTGCATCAGCGCCTGGGCAGCGAGTGGCAAGGTTACCGCGCCGATGTCGATCACTTTTACGACGCCGGCGATAACGTGATCGCTCAGGGTTTTTATCACGGCACCTACCGGGCCACCGGCAAATCCTTCAGCGCCTCTTTTGCGCATATTTATACGCTGCGCGCCGGCAAAATCGTGAAGTTCGTGCAGATCGTCGACAGTGCTAAAGTGCTGGAGGCGATGCAGCCTTAATCGCCGCTGCGCTTGCCGAATTTGCGGTCGAACTCGCGCCGGTAACCCCGGGCCTTGTTGCGATCGCGGATCCACAAATAGCCGCACACCAGCGCAACCGCTCCCGAGAAGGTGACGTTGCGCATATCCCGGTCATACCAAAACACCAACAGCGCATCCAGCGCCGCAATCAACGCGATCCATTTGTACATATGGGATTGGCGCCGCGTGGCGGCGTTGAGTCGTTTTAACTGTCTGGCTTCGTCCAACACCGGTTTTTGCTGCATAGCGTTTCGTTATCGTCAGGCTGTTCACGCTAAATTAGCAGAATTTCCCTCACCGTCGCAAAGATTAACGCGCGGCGCCATGCGGTTTTCACCGCCCCTGGCACGGCGCAGAAAATTTATGCGCGGGCGCTTGAATTGTTCATCGGGCGTGATAGGTTATTTATTTGTTATTTTTGGTTTTTTATTCAAAGTTCGCCGTGTCATCAAGCTGCAGCACGGGGCGGTTAACGTGATGGGTTCGACGCATGCGGCGGTTAACTTCGGCAGGAGGATGTGATGAACGATAAAACGGCACGCCCGCAGGATGTGGTTCAACAACAGCTTGACGCCTATAACGCCCGCGACATCGAGGCCTTTATGGCCTGCTGGGCGGACGACGCCCAGTATTACGAACATCCAGACACGCTGTTGGCCAGCGGCAAAGCGGCGATCCGTGAACGGCATCTGGTGCGTTTCCAGGAACCGAGTCTGTATGGCGAACGGATAAAGCGCATGGCGGTAGGCAATATGGTGGTCGATCAGGAGGTGGTGACGCGCAATTTCCCTCAGGGGCGCGGCAAAATGGATGTCATCGCCATCTATGAAGTGGAGCAGGGGCGGATCGCCAAAGCCTGGTTCAAGATCGGCCCCTGCGTGCCGGATGAGGGCGCGCTCTAGCCGCGCATTATTGCAACGCCATCACCGCCTCTATTTCCACACACACCGCGGGTGAGAACAACGCGCTGACCGCCATCAGTGAACAGGCCGGCAGCGCGCCATCGAAATAGTCAAACAGCACCGGGCGCACGCCCGCCAGATCGGCGATGTCGGTCAGGAACACGCTGATTTTAATCAATGCCTTGAGGTTGACGCCTTCGCTGGCGGCAATGGTGGCCAGCTGTTCGAGGATCTCCTGCGTTTGCTCCGGCGCGCTCAACCCCTGAGCGTCGGTGGCGAAAGCCGTCAATCCGGAAACGTATAAGCGATCGCCGTGGCGCACCGCATGCACATAGGGGCCGCCCGGCGTCGGCAACTGCGGATAATTCGTGCGTTTTAATGATGTCATGGTCAAACCCCGCGCAAGACCGGTTAATAAAATCGACAAACTTGGTTAGGATACTGAAGAAACGGCGGCCAGGCGCCGCGCACCGATGATATTTGAGAGTATCATCCCTCTTTTTTATACGTCGTCTTCACCCGAATGTGACAGTGCGGCGCAGCTCGGCCACAAGGACGCATGAGACGATGAACCCGATTTTTACTCCCTACCTGCAACGCTGGCAACTGGAACAGGACGGCAAAGCCTTCGAAACCCACAGCAGTCTGCTGATGCCGGTGCGTTACCGGGGCGAGGCCGCCATGCTGAAGATCGCCCGCGAGCAGGAGGAGCGCTTCGGCGGCCAGCTCATGTGCTGGTGGCACGGGGAAGGCGCCGCGCTGGTGCTGGCGTGGCACGACGACGGCATTCTGCTGGAGCGCGCGCAGGGCGAAGGTTCGTTGGCGCAGTTGGTGCGTGATGGCGACGATGAGCAGGCCACGCAGATCCTGTGTCGGGCGATCGCCGCCTTGCATGCGCCGCGAGAGGCACCGCTGCCCGAATTGATCCCGCTGCAGGAGTGGTTCAGCTCGCTGTGGCCGGCGGCGCAGGCGCACGGCGGCATGCTGCGCCTCAGCGCCACAACGGCGGCGGAATTGCTGAGCAGCCCGCGAGAAGAAAGCGTGCTGCACGGCGACATCCACCATGACAATGTGCTCGACTTCGGCGAACGCGGCTGGCTGGCGATCGACCCCAAGCGTTTGTACGGCGAACGGGGCTTCGATTACGCCAATATCTTCTGCAATCCCAACTACGGTATCGCCACCGATCCGGCCATTTTCCAGCGCCGCGTGGAACAGGTGTGCCGGTTGGCCGGGTTGGAGCGCCGGCGCTTGCTGCAATGGATCCTGGCCTGGTCGGGGCTCTCCGCCGCTTGGTTCATGGAAGACGGGCAGGCGGCGGATATCGACTTCCGCGTGGCCGAACTGGCGGCGCGCGCGTTGGATATCCCGTTGCCGGACGGCGATTCAGGGTTCATCCTGCCAGTAATCGAGCGAGGTTGAAGGGCGCTGCAGGTAGCGCACCTGCTCGCCGTCTGCGCTGCGCGCCATCGCCTGGTATTTGCCGGAATCCGGGTACATCACCAGCTCCGGCTGTTCGCGCGTGCTGACGGACAGGTACTTCAGCGGCGCATCGGAAGTGTTGATGATCTGGTGCGGGTATTCCGGGCCCGGCGGAATGAAAATGACATCCCCGCTGACGATCGGCAGCATTTCTCCAGCCACCCGCAGCGTACCGCTGCCTTCCAGAATGATGAACATTTCTTCCTGAGCGTAGTGAAAATGGTAGGGGCAGGAACGCATGCCCGGCGCCACGCAATCGAAAGAGGCGCCCAGTTTGTCGGCGGCGGTGCCGGTGCCGAGACGGGCGCCGACGCTGTCATACAGCGGCGGCCGCCGGTCATGTTTCATCTCTACCTGTTCGACATTGCGTATCAGGCGCTGAGCTAACAGCGCGGCTTTCTCAGTCATAAGCTTCCTTGGTGACGGCGTCACTTATTAGGTGAATTGACAGTCAGACGACAGAGAAAGTGAAGGCGCCACGGCGTCGCTTGTCAATGTAGACCGCCTGTTATGCCTCGGAGGTTCGCCGCGGCAGCGACAGCAGCAGATGGGCGATGGCGCCGCCGACAATCCCCCAGAAGGCAGAACCGATGCCGAGCAGCGTGACGCCGGAGGCGGTGATGAGGAAGGCGATCAGCGCCGCGTCGCGCTGTTTTTCATCATGCAGCGCGCGTTGCAGGCTGCCGCCAATGGTGCCGAGCAACGCCAGCCCGGCAATGGTGTGGATCAAGGCGACCGGCAACGCGCTGAATAGCAGGCCGATGGCGCCGCCGAACAGACCGGCCAGCAGATAGAAGCCGCCGGCGGCCACCGCGCCCATATAGCGCCGCTGCGGATCGGGATGCACATCCGGCCCCATGCAGATAGCGGCGGTAATGGCCGCGATGCATACCGAGAAACCGCCGAATGGCGCCAGCAGCAGCGCGGTCAGCGCCGTCCAGGCGATCAGCGGTGAGGTGGGGACACGGTAGCCCGCCGCCTGCAGCGTAGCGATCCCGGGGGCGTTCTGTGAAGCCATGGTGACCACGAAGAAGGGCACGCCGATGCCGAGCAGCGTCGGCCAGCTGAAATGCGGCGCGATAAATTCCGGCACGGCGAACGCCGGCGTCTGTTGCGCCAGCTGGATATCGCCCTGCAGCGCGGCGATCGCCAACCCAATCGCCAGCGTCAATACGATGGCGTAGCGCGGCAGGTAACGGCGACTGAGCAGATAGGCCAGCCCCATGCCGGCGCTGAGGGGAAAATTGAGCTGCAGCGAAGCGAAGGCGTCCAGCCCGAAACGCAGCAGGATCCCCGCCAGCATCGCCGCAGAAATCGCCTGTGGAATATAGTCCATCAAGCGGGCAAACAGCCCGGTGACGCCGCAGAGCAGGATCAGACCGGAAGCGAAGATAAACACGCCGATCGCCTCGTTGATCGGCGTGCCGGGCAGGCTGGTGACCAGCAGCGCCGCGCCGGGCGTCGACCAGGCGGTGAGGATCGGGGTGCGATAGTAAAGCGACAGCCCGAGCGAGGTGACGCCCATTGCGATCCCCAGTGCGCTCAGCCAGCCGCCGATCTGCGCCGGCGTGGCGCCCGCGGCGGCGGCGGCCTGGAAAATGATGGCGGCAGAGCTGGTATAACCGACCAGAACGGCGACAAAACCGGCCATGACGGCGGGCAGGGTCAGATGACGCAGGGTGACGGCAGGGCGCATGGGCAGCTCCAATCGGTGGTTGTGCGTTATAACGCACAGCGAGAAATCAGCATAGCATCGTGCGTTATAGCGCACAAGCGGGTATAATCGGGCACGATACGTAGAGGAGAACAGGATGCAGGAACTTGCCGGCCATTTGGCGCACACCCTGCGCACGTTGCGCGCACAGCGCGGTTGGAGCCTGACGCAGGCGGCGGAATACACCGGCGTCAGCAAGGCGATGCTCGGGCAGATTGAACGCGGCGAGTCCAGCCCGACGGTGGCGACGCTGTGGAAGATCGCCACCGGTTTCAACGTGGCGTTTTCCGCCTTCCTTGAGGCCTCGCCCGCGCAGCAGCAGGCGACGCTGCATCGCTACGGCGAGCTGCCGGTGTACGATCAGGACAATGCCGATATGCGTGTGGTGCCGCTGTTTCCCTACGATCGCCAACTGGGTTTCGACATGTTCGTCATCGATCTCGCGCCGGGCGCGCTCAGTGAATCGTCGCCGCATGAGCCGGGCGTGATCGAGCATGTGATCGTGATCAGCGGCCGGTTGGAATTGGCGATAGACGGCGAGTGGCACAGCCTAGCGGCCGGCGAGGCGATGCGCTTTCAGGCCGATCGGCCGCATGCCTACCGCAACGCCGGTTCACAAACGGTGCGTATCCACGATCTGATCCACTATCCTCAATCCTGACTCAACGCGGCGGCCGTGGGCTTTGACTCCGCGCCGCCAAACGCCTACCTTGTTGAAAATGACTCTTATTTCACAGGTTGTCGCCCATGACGGGGCGGCGTTGCAGCCGACTCAAAAGGAGCTTGATTTTGCCGGTCACCAATCGACGTCAGTTTATTAAACTCAGTGCACAAACCGCAGGAGCCGTATTCGCGATGACTTCATTACCCAACAGTATCCGCCTGGCGATGGCGGCGGAGGGCGGCGCGGCCGCCGGCGATGAATTCCTGTGGCTGGAAGAGCTGCAGGGTAAAAAAGCGCTGCAATGGGTGCAACAGGAAAATCAGCGCACCGTGGCGCGTTTCGGCCAGGGCGAAGACTTTCAGCGCATTGAGCGCGAAGTCCTGGATATCCTCAATAAAGACACCCAGATCCCGTGGGTGAGCAAACGCGGCGAGTACTATTACAACTTCTGGCAGGATCAGGCCAACCCGCGCGGCCTGCTGCGGCGCACCACGCTGGACGAGTACCGGAAGGCCAAACCGGCCTGGGAGACGGTGCTGGATATCGATGCGTTGGGCAAGGCGGAAGGCAAGGATTGGGTCTATCAAGGCTCGCAACCGCTGGCGCCGGAATACCGTTATTGCCTGATGCAGCTGTCGCCGGACGGCGGTGACGCCACCGAAATCCGTGAATTCGATCTGGTGGCCAAACGCTTTGTCAAAGACGGTTTCAACGTGCCGGTGGCGAAAAGCCGGGTTTCCTGGGTCGATCGGGACACGCTGTTCATCGCCACCGATTTCGGCCCCGGTTCGATGACCCAGTCAGGCTACGCGCGCATCGCCAAACGCTGGCGGCGCGGCACGCCGCTGAGCGCCGCCGAAACGCTGTACGAAGCGCAGCCGGAAGATATGGCTGTCTTCGCCTATCACGATCGCACGCCGGGTTTTGAGCGTGATTTCGTCGGCCGCAGCCTGGACTTCTATCGCCGTGACTATTTCTTGCTGATGCAGGACGGCCGGCAGAAAAAAATCGACATCCCGGCCGACGCCGAGCTGGATACGCATCGGGAATGGCTGCTGATCAAACCGAGCAGCGACTGGGAGGTGGGCGGCAAGCGCTATCCGTCCGGCGCGCTGCTGGCGGCCAACTTCGATGACTATCTGGCGGGCAAGCGCGAGCTGCAGCTGCTGTTTACCCCAACGGCGGAGCAGGCGCTGAGCGGCTACAGCGGCACCCGCGATCACCTGATCCTCAGCATTATGGATAACGTGGTCAACCGGCTCGAAGTGCTGACGCCGCAGGGCGGCAGCTGGCAACGTCGCCCGCTGGGCAACCCCGACGCCATCAGCACCCTTTCCGCTGGCGGCATCGACGAAGAGAGCAACGCCTATTTCCTGACCGTCAGCGGGTTCCTGCAGCCGACCTCGCTGTACATGGGCAATCTCGACGGCGGTGAGGCGACGCTGTTGAAACAGGCGCCGCAGGACTTTGACGCCGCCGGCTATCAGGTCAGCCAGCATTTCGCGCGCTCCAAGGACGGCACCCGCGTGCCGTATTTCCAGATCGCCGCCAAAGATCTCAAAGCGGACGGCAGCACGCCGACGCTGCTGTATGGCTACGGCGGGTTTGAAGTGCCGCTGTTGCCGGGCTATCTCGGCGGCAAGGCGCCGGCCTGGCTGGAACGCGGTGGAGTATACGTGGTGGCCAACATCCGCGGCGGCGGCGAATACGGCCCGGCCTGGCATCAGGCGGCGCTCAAGCAAAACCGCCATCGCGCTTACGAGGATTTCGCCGCCGTGGCCGAAGATCTTATCGCACGCAAGGTGACCTCGGCGCCGCATCTTGGCGCGCGCGGCGGCAGCAATGGCGGCCTGCTGGTGGGCAATATGCTGACGCTGTATCCGCAGCTGTTCGGTTGCATCGTCTGCGAAGTGCCGCTGCTGGACATGCAGCGCTATACCCAGCTTTCCGCCGGCGCGTCGTGGATCGCCGAATACGGTGACCCGATCAAGCCGGAGGAATGGGCCTACATCAAGACCTTCTCGCCATACCACAACATTCAGGCGCAGACGGCCTACCCGCCGGTGCTGTTCTATACCGCGACCAGCGACGATCGGGTCAACCCGGCCCACGCCCGCAAAATGGCGGCGCGCATGCAGGCGATGGGGTATCAGCAGGCCTATTTCTATGAAAATACCGAAGGCGGGCACAGCGCCGCCGCCGACAAGCAACAGGCGGCGTTCCACAGCGCGCTGGTAAGCGAATTCATGTGGGCCAACCTGAGCGGCAAACCCAAGTCAGCGTAAGCCTTTTTCTTGCGGCATAAAAAAACACCGGGGCGTTAACCCCGGTGTTTTTATTTACGCTCAATCCGCCGGCGGTCAGCGAGCCGCGGTGGCTTCCTGCGCTTTTTGATTGACGTCTTCGGTGGTGTCCAGCGTCATGCGGTACAGCTTCGGCGCGGTCAGCATCATCAGGATAGCGATGACGGCGGTGACGATGCCGATCTGCATAAACACATGGCTGTAGATGGCCAGCGAAGCGTGCGCGTCGTTGATGTCGCTTGGCACGGCGGTCAGACCGGCAACCTTACCGGCGATCAGCGCGGCGGCGGCGGTAGTCAGGAACCAGGAGCCCATGATGAAGCCCATCAGACGCTGTGGCACCAGCTGTGCCACCATCGCCAGGCCCAGGCCGGAAATCATCAGCTCGCCGATGCTCTGCAGCGCGTAGCTCAGGATCAGCCAGTTGACCGACACGATGCCCTGTTCGTTGGCGAAGCTGGCGCCCCATGGCAGCACCAGGAAGGCGCAGGAGCAGAGGATCATGCCGAAAGCGAACTTGTGCGGCATCGGCAGGCGATCGCCCATTTTGTTATACAGCGCGGCCAGAATCGGGCTGGCGAGCATGATCCAGAACGGGTTCAGCGCCTGATACTGCTCCGGCTCGAAGGCGACGCCGAAGATGCTGTGTTCCACGTTATGGATGGCGAAGAAGTTCAGCGAGGTTGGCATCTGGCTGTACAGCACGAAGAACACCACCGCTTCCAGCATCAGCAGGAAGGCGACGATCATCTTGCGGCGTGCAGCGCCGTGCAGGGCGAAGGTTTCCTTGGCGAACACCAGAACGATGCCGGCGGAAACGAGGGCCAACGCCCAGCGCGCGATCACCTGGTTGTGCAGCAGCCAGCTGGACACGGCGATCAACGCCACGATGCCGACCAGCACCATCAGCAGCTTCGGCAGATGCAGCGGCTTGAAGTCAGGTCTGGAGCCGTTTTCCTTCACCCACTTGTGGCACATCATAAAGTTGACCAGGGTGATCAGCATGCCGACCACGCTCAGGGAGAACGCCACGCTCCAGCCGTATTTCGCCGCCAGCCACGGGGTGGCCAGCATGGAGAAGAAGGAACCGATGTTCACCGACATGTAGTACATGGTGAAAGCGCCGTCGATACGCGGATCATCTTTCTCATAGCAGGTGGACAGCAGGGAGGACGGGTTAGCCTTAAACAGGCCGCTGCCCACGGCGATGGTCGCCATGCCCATGTAGACCCAGAAGATGTCGTGGCCGGAGTAGGCCACCATGGCGTAACCGGCGGCCAGCACCAGCGCGCCGAGCACGATCACGCGTTTGGCGCCCAGCACCTTGTCGCCCAGCCAGCCGCCGATGGCGACGAAGCCGTATACCAGGGCGCTGAAGGAAGAGAACAGGGTGATGGAATCGGCTTCGCTCATGCCGAGCATCTTGACCAGATAAACCGCCATGATGCCCTGCAGGCCGTAATAGCCGAAACGCTCCCACAGTTCGATCGAGAAGATCAGGTAGAACGCTTTCGGTTGTTTGAACGCGTTAAGGCTAACGCTCTCCGGGTGTTGGTTGTTTGCTGTTGACACTGGTACCTCTGTTTTTTCGCAGCCCGTCTTTGGAGGACGGGAAAGTACAAAAGTTGATGCGGAACGGCATCCTTTTGCGTTGTTATAGGATGGGGACGGCGGTTAATGTTCACTATCTTTGTCAACGTGGCAAGCAGTTTGTCATATTCGGTTACATTTAACGCTCGCAGGATTATGCTGCGATGTTGCAAATGTTATGCAGTATTAACTTTCGGGTTTTAATGGTTTGCCGCTTTTTTGTTTTGATTAAAAGCTATACGCATTTTAAACAGGGATATATTCTGCTGAATTGCTATTTTTTAGCGCATCAGTGTATGTGTGGTTGTTAATCCATTGGAATGTTGTGCATATGCAGCGTTTTGTAAAATTATAGAAATTTAGGAAAACGGGACTGGCATTTGTGAACGCCTTGTGATCCTGAAAGCGTGACGTTCACCGCAATTTTTGACTAATTTTTCGCTTGAAAATAACGCGACACTGAGTTTTTCACTGAAAACCGTGATAACGCCGGGGTTACTGCTGCGCGATATCACATTTCCGATAAAAAAGAGGCGCTGGCGGGGGGGAGTGGCGGCGACGGGGGCGGTTTGCCGCCCCGTCAGACTCAGGATTCTGGATAAACCTTCTCTTTATACTCGCACAGGTCTTCGATGATGCAGGAGCCACAGCGCGGTTTGCGCGCGATGCAGGTGTAGCGCCCGTGCAGGATCAGCCAGTGATGGCAATCGACCTTGAATTCGGCGGGCACCACCTTCAGCAGCTTCTCTTCCACCTGATCGACGTTCTTGCCCGGCGCGAAGTGGGTGCGGTTGCACACCCGGAAGATGTGGGTGTCCACGGCGATGGTCGCCCAGCCGAAGGCGGTATTGAGCACCACGTTGGCGGTCTTGCGGCCGACGCCCGGCAGCGCTTCCAGCGCGGCGCGATCTTCCGGCACTTCGCCGCCGTGCAGTTCCAGCAGCATACGGCAGGTTTTGATCACGTTTTCGGCCTTGCTGTTGAACAGGCCGATGGTCTTGATGTACTCCTTGACGCCATCAACCCCCAGCGCCAGCATGGCGGCGGGGGTGTTGGCGACCGGGTAAAGCCTGGCGGTCGCCTTGTTGACGCTCACATCGGTGGCCTGCGCAGACAGCAGCACTGCAATCAGCAGTTCAAACGGCGTGGTGTACACCAGCTCGGTGGTCGGGTGCGGGTTGTTGTCGCGCAGCCGGGTCAAAATTTCCAGTCGCTTCTGCTTGTTCATCAGGCCTTCTCAGCACGTCCTTGTTCCAGCAGCGGTTCCGCCGCCACGGCGCGAGCTTTGCGCGCCTTCATTTTTTCGTCGATCAGATATTTGACCGCCAGCAGCAGCCCCAGGCCGATAAAGGCGCCCGGCGGCAGCATGGCCAGCAGGAATGGGCTGTCGAAATGCACCACTTCGATGCGCAGCGATTTGGCCCAGCCGCCCAGCAGTTGGTCGGCGCCGTCAAACAGCGTGCCGTTGCCCAACAGTTCGCGCATCGAGCCCAGCGTCACCATCACGCCGGTGGCGCCGAGGCCGATGGCCATGCCGTCCAGCGCCGAGAGGCCGACCGGCTTCTTGGCGGCCACCGCTTCGGCGCGGCCGACCACGATGCAGTTGGTTACGATCAATGGAATAAAGATGCCGAGCGACTGATACAGGCCGAAGGCATAGGCGTTGATCAGCATCTGCACGATGCTCACCACCGCGGCGATGATCATCACGTAGATTGGAATACGCACTTCGCTCGGCACCCAACGGCGCACCGCGGAGATGGAGGCGTTGGTCAGCGTCAGCACCAGCGTGGTGGCCAGCCCCAGGCCGAGCGCGTTGGTGACGGTGGAGGTCACCGCCAGCAACGGACACATGCCCAGCAGCTGCACCAAGGCGGAGTTGTTTTTCCACAACCCCTGGACGATCAATTCTTTGGCTTCACTCATTCGGCGGCTCCACACGCAGGTAAGCTTTCAAGTTTAGGCGGCAGCGTTTCCATATACAACGCCGTGCGGCGCACCGCATTGACCACCGCCCGCGGGGTGATGGTCGCGCCGGTGAATTGGTCGAACATGCCGCCGTCTTTCTTCACCGCCCAGCGCTTATCGTCCGGGCCTTCGATTTTCTTGCCGCTGAAGAAAGAAATCCAGTCGGAAATGCGCAGTTCAATTTTGTCACCCAGCCCAGGCGTTTCGTGGTGTTCAATCACCCGGGTGCCGAGCACCGTGCCGTTGAAATCGGCGCCGACCAGCAGCTTGATGGCGCCGGAGTAACCGTCCGGCGCGGTGGTTTCCAGCGCGGCGGCAGTCGGCTGCCCGTTTTTGCGCGCCAGGTACAAGCGGTGCGGCGCGCCGTCGCCCAAGGCCGGATCGCTGACCAGCAGGCATTCGTTCTGCATGATGTTGTCGTAGTTTTCCGGCGGCACCACCTGATCGAGCAGCGCTTTTTGCTGCAGCGCCGCCTGATGGGCGATGGTGGTTTTCGTCAGGGCGTAGACCACGGCGGTCAGGCCGGTGGTGACCGCCGCAAACACCGCCAGCGTGGTGCCGTGCTTTCTCATGGAATTCAGCATGGCGGCTCCTTAGCGATGGCCGTACACGCGCGGCTGCGTGTAGTGGTCGATTAACGGGACGGTGATGTTGGCGAGCAACACGGCGAAGGCCACGCCGTCAGGGTAGCCGCCATAGACGCGGATCAGCCACACCAGCACGCCGATCAGCGCGCCGTAGATTAAGCGGCCCTTCGGCGTGGTGGAGGCGCTGACCGGATCGGTGGCGATAAAGAACGCGCCCAGCATGCTGGCGCCGGAGAACAGGTGGATCAGCGGCGAAGCCTGATGCGCCGGATCGATCCACCAGGCCAGACCGGAACAGAAGGCGATGGCGGCCAACATGCTGAACGGGATTTGCCAATGGATCAGGCGGCGCGCCAGCATAAACAGGCCGCCGGCCAGGAAGCCGAGGTTGACCCACTGCCAGCCGATGCCGGCCAGCGCGCCGCCGAACAGCGGCTGCTGCAACACCTGTTCCACGCTGTGGCCGCTGCGCAGGCCGGTTTTGAAGCCGTCGAGCGGCGTGGCCTGGCTGATGCCGTCCACGCCCATCTGCAGTTCGTGCAGCGTCGCGCCCTGTGCGGTATGGCCGCTGAAAATGGCCAGCAGCGTGTCGTGGAGCGACAGCGCGGTGGCGCGCAGCTCATCCGGCGGCAGCCAACTGGTCATCTGCACCGGGAAGGAGATCAGCAGCACCACGTAACCGACCATCGCCGGGTTGAACGGGTTCTGCCCGAGGCCGCCATACAGCTGTTTGGCGATAACGATGGCGAAGAAGGTGCCGATGACGATCATCCACCACGGCGCCAGCGGCGGCAGGCTGATGCCGAGCAGCAGCGCGGTCAGCAGGGCGGAGTTATCCGCCAGCCGGCTGCGCACCGGCAGCTTGCGCAGCTTGAGGATCGCGCCTTCCGCGGCCAGCGCGACGATCGCCGCCAGCGCCACCTGAATCAGCACGCCGTAGCCGAAAAACCAAATCTGCGCCGCGATGCCGGGAATGCACGCCAACATGACCCACAGCATAATGCGGCTGGTGCTTTGCTGGTTGTGGGTGAAAGGCGAGCTGGCGATGTGTAAGCCTTTGGCGGCTGTGGGTGATACCGGCCTGAACTTCATAGAGTAACGATACCTTCTGCGCCGCGCCTGCGGCAGTTTCGATGCGCCATACTGCGGGCGCGGCAAAAATGATAGCCGAGCATTCTACCTGATTCGATGCGAGGGTAATACGCCTTAATGATAGGGGTATTCGGCTTTCCGCGCATCTGGCGATCGGGGCGGCGCGATTTGATTTTTTTTTGGCCGGGAAATGGGCTAACGTGAGGAATTGTCAGTGGAACTTGTGCCGCCATCGACCGCGGGAAATGGGGTAAGCGTATGAATGAGATATCATTTTTCTCCAGACTTCCGCACAAAATAACAACTTTCACATAATCCGTGTAGGTTACTATCGCGAACATTATTGAGTCAGTGAATCCATAATAATGACAAATGAAGACATTTTTTTTATTGAAGAGCTAATTGAGTGGGTGGAGATACATCTGGAGAAACGGCCAAACCTGGATGAAGTCGCGCGTATTTCGGGCTATTCCAAGTGGCATCTGCAGCGTAAATTCAAGCGTATTACCGGCATTCAACTCGCCACCTATATCCGTTCGCGCATCCTGACACGCGCCGCGGTGGCGCTGCGTATCACCCGTCGCTCCATCATCGACATCTCCGATGAGCTGGGCTTCGACTCTCAGCAGACTTTTACCCGCATGTTCAAGCAGCGCTTCGGCACCACCCCCAATCGCTACCGCTCGATGGAGCACTGGGACGTGAAAAATCTGATGCCGCGCTTTAACTTCGAAGCCAGCTACGGCGCCGGTTATTACCCGGAAGTGAAGCGGCTGACGCTGCCCGACATGCAGTTGGTCGGCTTCACGCGCCGGCTGGATTTCGCCTCCGAACAGGAGCTGGAGTACTCGTCCTGCATGGCGATGAAGGACGAGATTTTCAACGACTTCTTCAAGGGGCTGCACGTTGACTGTCGGCGGATTTACAGCATCTACTCCCCTCATGCCGGGGAGGGCGACGAGCTCTCATCCACGCTGGTGATGGCGGTCGATCCTGAACACAGAAAGGATATTCTTTCCAACCATCAGATAGACACCTTCCATTTGCCGAGCCGCGAGTTTATCTCTATCAACCATAAGGGGTCGGCGAAAGAGTGTTTGCAGTTTTTCGGCTACCTGATGTCGCATGTGATGCCGGGGTTGAAGGATGAAGTGCGCGGCAGTATGGAAATGGAGATCATTCAAACCAAAGAGTGGAATCCGGAATCCAAACTGCGCCAGATTGAAGTGGATTACACCTACCTGATCTCTATCGATTAAACGGCGCCCGGCGTCAGCCAGGCGCCGCTGTCATCATTTATCTTCCGTTTCCGCCGCCAGCGATTCCCTGGCGGCTTTTTTGGCTTTGGCGCGGGCGATAGCCGCCGCGACCGCCGCCTTGCGCGGGTCTTCTTCGGCTGCCGCCGGCGCCGGTTCCGCCGGTGCAGAGGCATCCGCCTGTTGCGC
>NZ_JVEL01000489.1:0-13360 GCF_001076875.1 Serratia sp. 506_PEND | reverse complement strand
AAAGCCGTTTCCTGCTCGATCTACCTTAATCGGCCCAGCCCGTGCAGGGAGTTCGATCAGTCCGGTGAAAACGGCCTGCGCAACGAAGCCTGCGATCGCGCCCGGGAACGCTACGGCCTGCCGCCCTTGCCGGTGCCCTTGCCGCTATCGCTGTCTGACGCGACGATCGTTGAAGAAATAGGCGTAGTGCAATTCGCGGGGTGCCACAGCGGCGTGGAACAGGGTACAATCACCCACTGATTTATCTCTGTTTTCCCGACGCCAAGGAGTCTGCATGCCTATCACGGCCAACGCTTTGTACCGTGACAGTTTTAACTTTTTACGCAACCAACTGGCCAGCATCCTGATGCTGGCTTTGTTGACGGCGTTTATCTCCGTGCTGCTGAATCAGGCCTTCAGCCCTGATGCCGAACAGTTGGCGACGCTCGCTGCCACCACCAGCGATTTTGCTTCGTCTACCGGCATGGGCATTCAGGAAGTGATCCAGCAGATGACGCCGGAACAGCAGATGGTGTTGCTGAAAGTGTCGGCGGCCGCCACCTTCTCTGCGCTGGTCGGCAACGTGCTGCTGGTCGGCGGGATGCTGACGCTGATCCGTCTGGTGTCGCAAGGGCAACGCACCAGCGCCCTGCGCGCGCTCGGCGCCTCGGCGCCCGACTTGCCGCGCCTGCTGCTGCTGCTGTTTATCTGCACCCTGCTGATCCAGCTCGGCCTGACGCTGTTTGTGGTGCCGGGCGTGCTGATGGCGATCGCCTTCGCGCTGGCGCCGGTGATCGCCTCCGTCGATAAAAAAGGCGTGTTCGCTTCGCTCAAGCTGAGCAGCAAATTGGCCTTCGCCAATGCGCGCGTGCTGGTGCCGGCGATGATGCTGTGGCTGGCGGCCAAGCTGCTGGTGCTGTTCCTGGTGAGCCATCTGTCGGTGCTGACGCCGAACGTCGCCAGCGTGGTGCTGACCGCGTTGAGCAATCTGGTCTCCGCTCTGCTGCTGATCTACCTGTTCCGGCTGTATATGCTGCTGCGCGGCTAACGCCGGCGTCAGCAAAAACCAAGGGGCGCGCTTCGGCGCGCCCCTTTTTTTGTTTACCCCACCACGGCGGCTTCCGCCTGCTCCTTACTCTGAATCAGCTTCAGCGCCAGATACAGATCCGGCACCAAAATCAACTCTTTATCGCGCCCTAAGCGGTTGATGCGGAACCAACGCGTCAGCTCGGTGCGGCGCCCCGCCAGCACCAGCTTTACGTTACGCTGTAACAGGTCGCGTTTCAGTTCGTCGATGGCCGCCAGCACGCTGATATCGGCATGGGTGAAACTGGCCACCGCATCCACCACCACCCAACGTGGCTGGAACGGCGTGCCGTCCACCAAATTGAGGATACGGCGTTTAAAATACGCCACGTTGAAATAGGTCAGCGGCGAATTGAAGCGATACATCATGACGCCAGGTACCGCCTTCACCCCATTGTTATTGCCCATGGAATGGATCATGCCTTCATCGTTGACGCCCAGCAGCTGTTCCGTCGGCCGGAAGACGGTGCGCAGAAACTGCATCAGCCCCAGCAACACCGCCAGCCCGATGCCGCTGATCACCCCCACCAACAGCACGCTAAGGAAGGTAAACAGCGCCAGGCGGAACGCCTGCGCGTTGCGACGGCGCAAGATCCAGATGCCACGGATGTCCAGCAGCGACCAGGCCGCATACATCAGCACCACACCCAATCCCGCCACCGGAATAAACTGCAGCGGCGCCATCAGGAACAGCAAGACAAAGGCGATGACCGCGGCGGCGATGATCGACACCAGTTGGCTCTTGCCGCCGTTGGCATCATTCACCGCGGTGCGCGAATCCGCGCCGCTGATGGCGAAACCTTGCGACAGCGCAGAGACGATATTCACCAGCCCCAGCGCGCGAAACTCGGCGTCGGCGTTCACCTCATAACCGTTTTTGGCGGCGAAGCTGCGGGCGGTGAGCATCATGCTGACAAAGCTCACCACCGCCAGGTTAAGCGCCGGGATCACCATGTCGCGCAGCAAACCGGGCTGGAAGTCCGGCCACTGGACGATCGGCAGCACGCCGCTGAAACCGCCCACCGTCACCACGCCATGCTGCTGCAGGCCGCCCGCCCAGGTCACGAACGCCGCCAGCACGATAGCGAACAGCGGCGCCGGCCAGTTAGGCCGCCATTTTTTAAATCCAAGCAGCGTCACCAGCGTCAGCAACGACACCGCCATCGTCAGCCAGTCGCTGTGCAGCAAGTTACCGGGCAGCGCGTAGATGCGCTCGATCAGCTGTGCCGGGCGCACCGTGAACCCCAACACCTTGCCGATCTGATCGACAATAATGGTGATCGCCACCCCGTTCAGCAGCCCGCTGAGGATCGGCCGCGACAGCAAATCCGCCAGCGCCCCCAGCTTGAACCGGCTGGCCAGCAGGCACCAGCCGCCCATCATGGCGGTCATCATAATGGTCAGTTGCCAATGGCGTTCCATATTGCCCGCTGCCAGCGGCGTCACCACTGCGGCGATCACCGCGCAGGTGGCGGTGTCGGGCCCGACGATCAGCTGGCGCGACGAGCCGAACAGCGCGTAGGCCATCATCGGCAAGATACAGGAGTAGAGCCCCACTACCGGGCTGACCCCGGCCAGTTCGGCGTAGGCGATAGCCACCGGGAGGGCGACGGCGGCGACGGAAAGGCCGGCGCGAATATCCGGCTTGAGCCAGCTGCGTTGATAGCCCAATAAATGCGTCAAACCAGGCGTCAGGGCCTGGAGAGATTTCCACTGCATGTTGTTTTCCGCGGTAAATTATCTGGTTATTATGACGCTTACTATGCGGCCTGCGGCCCGCGCTGGCAATCTGCCGGCGCTTTCTTGCGTAAGTTTATGCAAATTCCTGCTTTCGCGGCAGAAATCCGCCGGCCAAACGCCGATAATCGGCAACGCCCGGCGGTACACAGAGCTCGCCGAATCCGGTATAGTCGGCCGATGAACAGATGATGGATTGATTTATGAAGCAGTTTCTTGATTTCCTCCCGCTAATTGTCTTTTTCGCTTTTTACAAGCTGTACGACATTTACGTCGCTTCCGGCGCGTTAATTGTCGCCACCGCGCTGGCGCTGGTGTTCACCTGGGTGAAATACCGCAAGGTCGAGAAGATGACGCTGATCACCTTCCTGATGGTGCTGGTGTTCGGCACCCTGACGCTGGTGTTCCACAACGATTTGTTCATCAAATGGAAGGTCACGGTGATTTACGCGCTGTTCGCGCTGGCGCTGCTGATCAGCCAATGGGTGCTCAAAAAACCGCTGGTTCAGCGCATGCTGGGCAAAGAGCTGACGCTGCCGGACAAAGTGTGGAGCAACCTTAACCTGGCCTGGGCGATCTTTTTCCTGGCCTGCGGCCTGGCGAACATCTATGTCGCCTTCTGGCTGCCGCAAAGCGTCTGGGTCAATTTCAAAGTCTTTGGCCTGACGGTACTGACGCTGGTCTTCACCCTCCTCAGCGGTATCTATATTTACCGGCACATGCCGGAAGAACAGAAAAAATAGTTACAAAATTGTTAATGCCTGCGGCGCTTGCCGCGGGCAGTATGATGTTATTCCCTCCTTTTAAAAGCAGACTGCTATGACACAACAACGACCTTTACCCAGCGGCGAGCTGGTGCTGCGCACGCTGGCGATGCCGGCCGATACCAATGCTAACGGTGATATCTTCGGCGGCTGGCTGATGTCGCAAATGGATATCGGCGGCGCCATCCAGGCCAAAGAGATCGCCGAAGGGCGCGTGGTGACGGTGCGCGTAGACGGCATGACCTTCCTGAAACCGGTGGCGGTAGGCGACGTGGTTTGCTGCTATGCGCACTGTATCCGCACCGGGCGCAGCTCGATCACCATCAATATCGAAGTGTGGGTAAAGAAAGTTTCTTCCGCCCCGATCGGCCAGCGTTACCGGGCGACCGAAGCGGTGTTCACCTATGTGGCGGTCGATGCGGAAGGCAACTCGCGCGCGCTGCCCGAGGGCAAAATGAACTTCCGCGTCGGCTTCGAAGAGTAAGCCTGCGGCTGCGCCGCAAATGCAAAAAGGGTCGCCGAGGCGACCCTTTCTTTTTGGTGTGACCGAACTCAGTTCAATTCGGTGGTGCCGTTCAGCTTGAAGCGGATAGTGACGGTGCGATCTTTCGCTTCTTTGGCTTCATAGCGCCATTTACGCATCGCCTGCTTCACTTCACGCTCGAACATATTGCGCGGTTCGGCCGACAAGATACGCACGTTGCTGACGCGCCCGTCGCTGTCGATATCGAACTGTACCCGCACGTTGCCTTCGATCTGCAAAGCCTGAGCCCGCGGTGGATAGAGCGGATTGGCGCGGCTGATCGGCCTCGGCCCGACCTCGCGCGAGTTGCCCTGCACCGGCGCGGCAGGCGCCTGTTTCACCGGCGCTTTGTCGATCGGCTTGGCCGGCGAATCGTTGTTGAACGGCGACGGTTCGCGCGGCTCGACTTTTTTCGGCTCCGGTTTGACCTGTTTTTCGACCTTCGGCTTCGGCTTAGGTTTTGGTTTCGGCTTGACCGGCTCCGGCTTCACGATCGCCTTCGGCGGCGGCTCCACGATAGGTTCCGGTTCTGGCTCCGGCTCAGGTTCGACCTGCGGCGGCTCCGGCTCGGCCGGCGCAGGCGGTGGCGGTTCGGCCATCGCGGCGGTGTTGACCATCATGACGCTGATCGGCGCGTCCTCTGGCTTCGGCAGCTCCACCACTTCTTTTACCGAAGCGTAAAGCAATCCCGCCACCAGGGCGCTGTGCAGGCCTACGGATAAGACGAAAGGCACGGATATACGGCGATTAAGGAACATCTTTTTTAGCGGCATAATGATTCTGTTTCCTCTGGTTCGCCAAGTTTAAATGCAAATAGCAATCATATTCAATAACGAAAGGCAAACTATCGCTTTAATCGTCAGTATGCGCGGCTAAAACCAGCAAACTCATAAGGATATTAACCTGGCCGTTGCTTTTTTACCGCCGGAGCGACACGCTTCATTAACGTTTGGCCAGGCGTCAAAAAGTAAAAAACCCGCCGGAGCGGGTTAATTGCGGTGAGTCAGCGTTATTCTTCATCGCCATAGTAAAGCACGCCCAGCTTGATCAGCGGCCGCCCTTGCGCCTTACGGTGCAGGTTGGTGTCGCGCAGCGAATAGACGCAGCCGCAGTATTCCTGCTGATAGAAGCGTTCGCGCTTGCTGATCTCTATCATGCGCGACGAACCGCCCTTCTTGCGCCAGTTGTAATCCCAGTACACCAGATCGGGATACTTTTCCGCCGCGCGGATGCCGCAGTCGGTGATCTGCTGCATGTTCTTCCAACGCGAGATGCCCAGCGAGCTGGAGATAGTGTCGTAACCATGCTCATGCGCATACAGCGCCGTGCGCTCGAAACGCATGTCAAAACACATGGTGCAACGAATGCCGCGCTCCGGCTCATTCTCCATCCCCTTGGCGCGGGCGAACCAGTTGTCGGTGTCGTAATCGGCATCGATAATCGGCACTCCGTGCTGCTCGGCGAAACGGATGTTCTCTTCCTTGCGCAGCAGATACTCTTTTTGCGGGTGAATGTTGGGGTTATAGAAGAAAATGGCATACTCGATCCCGGAGGCCTGAATCGCTTCCATCACCTCGCCGGAACAGGGCGCGCAGCATGAATGCAGCAGCAGTTTGTTTTTGCCCGCCGGCAAATCGAGTTTTTCCCTTACCAGTTCCGTCATGTCCTCACCTCAATGGCATATCAGTTTAAGCGCGCCGCACTATACGAATAAAAAGTAGCGGCTTCAAGGCATAAGCGCCAATCCGCGGGGAAATTCGCCCGATGCCGTTCCCCTGCCGCGCCTTTTGCGCTACCTTGGTAGCACCGTTTTATAGCCATGATTTTAAAGGTGAAACATGCTTTATCTGATCTACGCGCAAGACGTCCCCAACTCGCTGGAAAACCGTCTGGCGGTGCGCCCGGCGCACCTGGCGCGCCTGCAGGCGCTGCGCGACGCCGGCCGCCTGGTGGTCGCCGGCCCTAACCCGGCCATCGACAGCAACGATCCCGGCGCCGCCGGCTTTACCGGTTCGACGGTGATCGCCGAATTCGCCTCGCTGGCAGAAGCCCAGGCCTGGGCGCAGCAGGATCCGTACGTCGCCGCCGGCGTCTATGCCGACGTGACGGTGAAACCGTTCAAACAGGTGTTCTGATCTCCAGCCCTCCGAATACCGGGAACGCCCCGCGATACAGCGTTCCCGGCGCTAGCCACATCTCTCCGTCACCGTCGTGCTCGATTCGTCTTCCCCACGCGGCCGATATTCATGTTCCCCCCCGTAAATACTCACCGATGACGCTTTCCAGCATCGCCACCGCCGGTTGGCTGGCGGCCGTGGCAGAACGGAGCAGTTGCACTTCATGTGGTGCGACCGACGGCAATTCGTCGAGTATCCGCATCGCCGCCGAAACCCGTGCGCGGTCAAGCAGCGTGACGGCCAATCCCGCCTCGATGGCAGCCGCCACCACGCTGGCCGACGGGCTGCTCACAACCACCCGCCAGTGCCTTCCCGCCCTGGTCAATGCATCGATCATGGCCTCACGATAAGGGCAATCGGCGGCATGCAACGCCAGCGGCAGTGGCCGGTTAGCCTGCAGCGCCAGCGAACGGCCTCCGGCCCACACTGGCGCAGTCACCGCGAGCGGTGTCTGGCACTGTTTCCCCGAAGGTTGAACCACCAGCGCGAGATGCAGCCGATTACGGCCAACTTGTTCCGCCAGCGCCTGACTGGCAGCGGTAGAGACCTCCAGCTCTACCGCGGGAAAACTGTCGGCAAAACGCGGCAAAATATGGCGTATCACATGAGAAGCGTACTCATCAGGCAAGCCCAATTTGATATGACCGCTTAGCGGCGCGCCCTGCAGTTCCCGCAGAATATTGTCATGGGCGCTCAGCAGCCCGAGCGTCGAGGCCAGCAGCTTGTTTCCCAATGGCGTCAACGCCACGGACTGATTGTCACGCTCCAGCAGGCGGCCGCCCGCCACCTGTTCCAGGCGCCGGATATGCACGCTCACGGCGGCGGGGCTGCGATTGACAAATGCCGCCGCCGCGCGAAATTGCCCCAAACGCGCAATAGCGTGAAAAGTGCGTAAGAGATCGATATCCAATGTCGGCCGCATGATTTAACCTCATTAAACAACTGGGCGAAAATTATTCGATTTATTAAATTATAGCCACTCACTACCATCGGGCGGAAAGGAGGTGACCATCATGTCCCTGGCACCATTTCGCCCCTCTTCCCGCTGCGGCAAACATCGCGGCAGAGCCGCCCTCTGGCTGGCTGCGGCCGAGATCCTGCTGATCGTGGCCTGGAGCTCCGGCTTCGTCGGCATCCGCTTCGCCGCCGATTACGCGCCGGTGTTGCTGGTGGCGTTCTGGCGCTGCGTGGTGGTCGCGTTCGTGTTGCTGCCGCTTAGTCTGCGCGCCATCAGGCGCGCATCTCCGCTGACAATAGCTGTTCACGCCGGGATTGGGTTGCTCGCCATGACCGGTTACCTGACCGGCGTCAGCAAAGGCATCGAATATGGCGTGCCGGCCGGGTTGGCCGCGCTCATCGCCGATTTGCTCCCGCTCGGCACCGCGCTGCTGAGCATGCTGTTGCAACGCCGCTTGCCCGATGGCCGCGTTTGGTCCGGGTTAGCCTTGGGGGTTAGCGGGGTAACGCTGGCGACCGGCAGCGCCATCTCATGGGGAGACGCCCCATTGTGGAGCTACCTGTTGCCGCTGGCGGGGATGCTGTCGCTGGCGCTGGCAACGCTGTGGCAGGAACGGCTGCCGCGAACGCAAGCAATGAGNCAGCCGCGCTGGGGATACAAAGCGCGGTTTCCGCGCTGGCTTTCGCCGCCATGGCCGGCGCGGAAGGCCCGCTGCTGCCAACGGTAACGACGGGGTTTGTGATCGGCGTGCTTTGGACCGCGCTACTGGCGACCCTGGCCGGCTACGGTCTGTACTGGTTTTGTCTAAGGCGCACTTCTGCGCTGCGCGTGACGAGCCTGCTGTTTCTCAGTCCCTTCGTCACCTTCTGCTGGGCAGGGTTAATGTTCCATGAACCTCTTTCCTGGCCCATGTTGCTAGGCGCGGCGGCGGCAGGAAGCGGTTTGTGGCTGCTCATCCGTCCCGCCGGGCGTGATGAGCCCAAAACAGCGCAACACGCTGAAAAATGACGGATAAGCGAATGGCGGCGCCGTTACGCGACGAGTTTCCCCCGTACCACCACCTTGCCCGGCTTGATCTCGGGGTCGGCAATGCGACGGATCGCCAGATTCAACGCTTGCCAGGCGATCTCTTGCAAGTCGTGTGACACGCACGGGAAATGAAAACCGTAGATCTCGGCATGTGAAACCTCATCGATGCTGAACAACGACACGTCCTGCATCAACGGCAGCCGATGTTCGATGCAGGCTTTGATAATGCCCAGGGAGATCTGGTTATTGCAGCCAACGAAAAAGTCCGGGGCGCGGTTATTGGCCAGCCAACGGCTCGTCTCTTGCCAGGCGACATCCATAAAGAAATCGGCATACAGCACTTCAAACGACGCCACTTTCCCTTGCAGCGCCGCCTGCAGCCCTGTAACCCTGTCCCGTGCAACGTTGGAGTTCTCCGGCCCGGACACCACCACCACCCGCTGCGCTTTCTGTTCCAGAAGCCAGCGCCCCGCCTGAAGGCCGCAGTCCAGGTTATCGATATACACTCCGCTGCAGTGGCGATTGTCCAGCTCACGGTCGATCAATACCACCGGGATATTCAATGTTTCCAACCGCTTTAGATAGGAAGGCTGGTACAGATGATCGTTGGAAATGACCGAGAGAATTATCGCATCGACGTTGTAGCCAATCAGTTTGTCGATGATTCTGTCTTCGCTTTCCTGTGACTCATAGGAATCGAACACCAGAGTGTCATATCCCATTTTTTGCGCTTCAAGCGTCATCAACCGCGTCAGGCCTCCAAAGAACGGGTTGGCCATATCAGGGTTGACGATGCCGATGGTTCTGCTGCTTTTCGCCCGCAGATTGCGCGCCGCAGCATTGACCACATAACCGAGTTCGGCAGCGGTCTCCCGAATGCGGCGCAGCGTTTCCGGATGAACCTTGTCCGGCTGTGAAAATGCCCGCGACGCGGTGATTTTACTGACGTTTGCCTGTGCGGCCACGCTAGCCAGCGTCGCTTTCCGTCCTCGCCCCACCGCCAAATGCAGCTCCTTAGCTTAAGGTTATCATTTTGTACCATTAACAACATCATGACAGAACTTTCATCGTCGCGCTAATGGTTTACGCCTGCCAGGCGGTTAATCCGGGGATCGGTAAAGATATCCAGCTCGTCACGGCTCTCGGAAGAAAACTCGGACACCACCGCGCCCCGCTTCCCCGCCTGAAACCAGTGCCGGGTATTGGGCGCGATGGTGTATTGTTCGCCAGGCCGCAAGAGGATATAGCGATTGCAGGTGTACCAAGGCTCCGCGCCCTCCGGCACCCGGCATACCGGTTCGCCGCCGGCATCATTAAGCGTCAGGTTTTCGTCATCGACAAACAGAAACACCTCGCCCCAACGGCAACGGAACGTCTCTTGTTTGCCGGGCGTGCCGGCGAAAGGAGGATGCAAATGCTCTGGGCAAGTCTGCTCAGGAAACAGCACCAACTCTTTCGCACAATACCGAGGTGAGTTGACATAGGTCAGCAGCTGCAGCCCTGAGACGGGATAGTCAGCCAAGCCAAACGTCGCAATTTCAATACGTTGCTGCTCTTCTTCGGTCAGAACAATGTCCGCCTCGCGCAAGTATTCCAGCGTAGCGGCTATGGCACGTTGTTGTTTGCTCATCATTTCCCCTGCAAAGTAACGGTATCGATATCAGCATACTGATATTAAAACCGTCATTGCATCGCCGATTTTGTGATCTTCATCCCCATATTGAATAACAACCCACCAGCAAAATTAACTCCCGTCGAGTAATTCCAACATCGATCACAGTTTAACCCCCCGCTTTAGCCCACTATCGCCGCATTGAAATGATATCGTTACCATAAAAATGATTCACCAGGAGGCAATATGAAAGCATTAGTGTTGGCCAAAGCGGGGGAAATCGCTATCGAGGACGTCCAGCTTGCCGAAACGCTGGGGCCCGATGATGTGCAGATAAAAATTCATTCCGTGGGCATCTGCGGCAGTGATGTGCACTATTACCAACATGGCCGCATTGGCCCGTTCGTGGTTAACGCCCCGATGGTGCTCGGCCATGAGGCCTCCGGCGTAGTGCTCGCGACAGGTAAAAACGTCACTCACCTCAGCATCGGCGATCGCGTTTGCATGGAGCCCGGTATTCCGGATCTCAACTCGGCCCAGACGCGCGCCGGCATTTACAACCTTGATCCGGCCGTGCGCTTCTGGGCGACGCCGCCGGTGCACGGCTGCCTGCGCGAAACCGTCATCCACCCCGCCGCCTTCACGTTCAAATTGCCGGACAACGTCAGTTTCGCTGAGGGCGCCATGGTGGAACCCTTAGCCATCGGCATGCAAGCGGCCACCAAAGCCGGGATCAAACCCGGCGATATCGCGCTGGTGATCGGCGCCGGGCCGATCGGCGTGGTCACCGCCCTCGCGGCGCTGGCGGGCGGCTGCTCGGACGTCATTATCTGCGACCTGTTTGACGAAAAACTCGCCGTGGCGGCCAGTTATGAGGGGCTGCACGCCGTCAATATCAAAACCGGCGACCTGGCGGGGAAAGTGGCCGCGCTCACCAGCGGCAATGGCGCCGATGTCGTGTTTGAATGCAGCGGCGCCAAACCGGCCATCGCTACGCTGGCCGAACATGCGGCGCCAGGAGCGACCGCCGTGCTGGTCGGCATGCCGATCGATGCCGCGCCGATGGATATCGTCGCCGCGCAGGCCAAGGAAATCACCTTCAAGACCATTTTCCGCTACGCCAACATGTACCCGCGCACGCTGCGGCTGTTGAGCAGCGGCAAATTGCGCGTCCAGCCGTTGATAAGCCAAACCTACAAGTTCTCCGACAGCGTGGCCGCCTTCGAGCGCGCGGCGGCGGGACATGCCTCGGACATCAAAATCATGCTGGAAATGGAGTGATCCTATGGCGCTCTATGCTGGCATAGACTGCGGTACGCAAGGCACGAAAGTCGTGATTGTCGACAGCACACAGGGCGTGATCCTCGGTGAGGGCAACGCCCCTCACCGTCTCATCAGCCAAGCCAATGGCCGGCGCGAACAGGAGGCCGACTGGTGGATTGAGGCGCTGGTCATCGCTTTTCGCCAAGCCGTGACTAACGCCGGCGTTGATGCACGAGAGATTCATGCCCTGGGGGTCTCTGGCCAACAACATGGGTTTGTGCCGCTGGACGCAGACGGCAACGTGCTGCACAGCGTCAAGCTGTGGTGCGATACCGAAACCGCAGAGGAAAACGAACGGCTCCTGCAGCAGCTCGGCGGGGCCAACGGCTCGCTGGAAACACTCGGCCTGCGGATCGCCACCGGTTATACCGCGTCAAAAATCCTTTGGTTCAAGACACACCATCCGGCGCTCTGGGCAAAACTGCACACCGTGTTGTTGCCCCATGACTACTTGAATTTCTGGCTGACCGGGGAGCGCGTAGCGGAATATGGCGACGCTTCCGGCACCGGATTGTTCGATGTGCGCACCCGTCGTTGGAGCAAATCCGCGGTCGATCTCATCGACGACAGCGGCCGCCTGTGGCAGGCCCTGCCGCCGCTCAAAAGCGCGGAATGCTGCATCGGCACGGTGCGCTCCGCCGCCGCGGAAAAACTCGGCCTCGGCCCAACGGTGCGGGTATCGACCGGCGGCGGCGACAACATGATGGCGGCCATCGGTTCCGGCAACATCGAGGCCGGCACCCTCACCCTGAGCCTGGGCACCTCCGGCACGCTATTCGCCTGGTCTACCGCCCCCGTCACGGCGGAATCGGACATGATTGCCGGCTTCTGCTCCAGCACCAATGGGTGGCTGCCATTGATTTGCACCATGAATGTCACCTCGGCCACCACTGCAGTACAAACGCTGCTGGACGAAGACCTTGCCGGCTTTAACGGTTTATTGGCGCAGGCCTCGCCCGGCGCAGGCGGTGTCGAGATGCTGCCGTTCTTCAATGGCGAACGCGTTCCGCCGTTGCCCCACGCGCGCGCCAGTCTGCATAACCTCGATAGCGACAATTTTACCCGCGCCAATCTCTGCCTGGCGGTGGTCGAAAGCGCCACCTATGGCCTGCGCTATGGCATCGAGCTGTTTCGCCGTCAGGGCATTGAAGCGCGCGAGATCCGCCTCACCGGCGGCGGCGCCCGCAGCGCCGCCTGGCGACAAATCGTCGCGGACGTGATGGGGTGCCCGGTAGTCTGTCTGAAAGCCAAAGAGACCGCCGCGCTGGGCGGCGCCATTCAGGCGATGTGGGCGACGACGTTGGCCGACGATCCGCAGCGGAACGCCGGCGCGTTGCTGGCCGAACTGTGCCGGCGTTTCGTTGCGCTGGATGAGACCACGCGCGCACGGCCGCATGCCGGCAGACAGGCGCAATACGAGACGCTTTATCAACGGTACCTGCAACGCTTGCAGCAGACCTATCCGGAGGTGCAACTGTGACGCGAGATCCCCAGACGCAAGCGCCCGCCTACCTGCTGGAGGTCAGCGGCGTCAGGAAAGCTTTTGGCCCGGTCGTGGCCCTCAAGAATGCGGAGTTTTGCCTGCGGCGTGGCTCCATCCATGCCCTGTGCGGCGGCAACGGCGCGGGTAAATCCACCTTTCTCAGCATTCTGATGGGCTTTATTCAACCCGATGGCGGCGACATTTTTATCAATGGCCAACGCTGTGAATTTCATCATCCCCGGGAAGCCCTCAACGCCGGCATCGCCATCGTGCAGCAGGAACTGAGCGCGATCCCGGATCTGACGGTGGCCGAAAACATTTGGCTGGGCCGCGAGCCGAGACGCCTGGGGTTCGTCGACTTCGCGACGCTCAACCAGCGCACGACCAGCCTGCTCAAAGAACTCGATTTCAAGATCGACGCCCGAGAAAAAATGCGCAACCTGAGCGTCGCCGAGCAGCAACTGGTCGAGATCGCCAAAGCGCTGTCGCATGCCAATGCCGACATCATCATCATGGATGAACCCACCTCGGCGATTGGCGAGGAGGATGCGCAAAAAATCTTTCAGACGCTTCAGCAACTGGCGGCGAAAGGTAAAGGCATTATTTACGTCTCTCACCGTTTGTCAGAGATATTCCAAATCGCGGACAGCTACACCATTTTCCGCGACGGCGCCTATATCCATGAAGGC
>NZ_JVEL01000488.1:0-11556 GCF_001076875.1 Serratia sp. 506_PEND | reverse complement strand
GCGTCGATTTGCCGGCGCCGTTTTCGCCCAGCAGGGCGTGCACCTCGCCGCGTTGAATGGCCAGATCGATGCCGTCCAGCGCCTTCACGCCGGGAAAGCTTTTCTTGATTCGCTTCAGTTCCAGTAAAGGTGTCACCGCATTGCCCTCCGCGCCGAACGCCCCGCCGCAGCGGGGCGAACCGGCCGCTGTTACCAGCTAAAGCCGGCCGCATTGCTGCGGTCGATCAGCTTCACTTTGACCGGCACGGTTTTCGGCACCGTGGCGCCCCAGTAGCGGGCCAGCGCAATGCCGAGCGCGATGCGCAGCTGGTCGCGCGGGAACTGCGCCGAGGTGGCGATAAACGGCGAATTCGGCTTGAGGATCTCTTTGATGGCTTCCGGCTGGCCGTCGACGCTCACCAGCTTAACCTTGGCGCCGTTGCTTTCGATCGCAGCCAGGGCGCCGAGCGCGCCGACGTCGTTGACGCTGAAGATGCCCGCCAGATCCGGCGCCGACTGCAGCATGTTTTCGGTCACGGTCAGCGCGGTGTCGCGTTCCTGCTTGCCGTTTTGCTTGGTGACGATCTTGATGTCGGGGTATTTTTTCATCGCCGCTTCAAAGCCGCGCACACGCTCCAGGATCGGCACCACCGGGATGCCGTCGAGGATCGCCACCTTGCCTTTGCCGCCCAGCGCTTTCGCCAGGTATTCGCCCGCCTGGAAGCCGGCGTCGTAGTTTTCCGATCCGACGAACGAGTCCAGCGGCCCTTCCGCCTGCGCGTCGATCGCTACCACCACCGCGCCGGCCTTATGGGCGGAGATCACCGCCGACTGCACCCCCACCGAATCGGTCGGGTTGATCAGCAGGATATCCACCTTCTTCTGCAGCATGTCTTCCACGTCGCCGATCTGTTTGGCGACGTCATGGCGCGCATCGGCCACGTACACCTTGGCGCCGATATCCGCCGCCGCCTGATCCAGCGCCTGCTTCATGGTGACGAAGTAGTCGTTGTTCATTTCCTGGAACGACATACCGATAGTGATTTGCTTGGCCAGCGCCACCTGGCTGGCCGCCAACATTCCACCGGCGACGATAAAAGGCAGGGTCTTTTTGAATAATGAAAACATAGCCAATTCTCCTGTAGGGAAGCTTCTTGTTGTGGTTATCAGAGCAACAGCATGTCTTTACGTTTGGCCGACCAACCGGCCCCCCATTGCGAACGGGCCGGCGATCGTGACTGCAACAGCGGTACGGCGGGAAAATCAGGGAACCAGGATCACCTTGATGGAGTCGGTCGAGTCCGCCAGGGCGAAGGCTTCGTCCCAGTCGTTCAATGAATAGCTGTGGGTGACCACGCCGTTGGAAGTCACCAGCCCGCGTTCGAACAGATCGATGGCGATTTCATAGCTGTAGGGCGCCAGGTGCGCGCCGCGAATGTCCAGCTCCTTGCGATCGCCGATGATGGACCAATCGACGGTGGTTTCCTTGCCGAACACGCTGAACTCCACGAAGCGGCCCAGCTTGCGGATCATCTGCAGCCCCTGGGTGACGCCGATCGGCGCGCCGGTGGCCTCGATATACACGTCGCAGCCGTAGCCGCCGGTCAGCGATTTGACGATCTGGTCGGCATCTTCCTTCAGCGGGTTGATCACTACGTCGGCGCCGAATTCCTTCGCCAGCGCCAGCCGCTCGTCGATGGCGTCGATCACGATCAGTTTCTTCGGCGTCTTCAGGCGCGCCACCTGCACCATGCACAGCCCGAGCGGCCCGGCGCCGGCCAACACCACCACGTCGTCCAGTTGGATGTCGCCGCGCGCCACGGTGTGGATGGCGCAGGCCATCGGTTCGATCAGCACCGCGTCTTCATGGCTCAGGCTTTCCGGGATCTTGTGGACGATGGCGTTCTCAGAAAAGCGCATGTATTCCGCCATGCCGCCCTCCGCCACGTCTTTCTGGAAGCCGTAAATGTTATGCGTCTCACACATCCAGTAACTGCCGGATTTGCAGTAACGGCACTCCCAGCACGGCACGATCTGCTCGGCGATCACCCGCTCACCGATCCGGTATTTGCCTTCCGCGCCCTCGCCCAGCGCGGCGATGCGGCCGTAGAACTCATGTCCCGGCACCACCGGCGGTTTGACCCACGGGTTCTCCCCCCAAAACATCTGCGCGCCGTTCTTGCACTTGCAGTCGCCGGCGCAGATGCCGCAGCCTTCCACCTTGATCACCAGCTCGCGCGCCTTCGGCAGCGGCGTGGGCACCTGTTCGAAACGGTAGTCCTGCGGGCCGTGGCAAACGACCGCGCGCATTTTTTCCGGCAACTGGCTCATCTCTTCCTCCAATACACTCGTTAAACGCTTGAAAATTCTAAATGTTGACGTTGTCATTTTTATTCAACAAAAAACGAGCAACGAAACAACATGTTAAATTTCAATAAATTAATCATAAAACATCTCGAAAACTCAAAATGACAACGTGAACATTGATCGACATATAACCAAAGCTGCAAAAAGAATTGTTTGAGCAAAATCACAGTTCGTTAACATTGCGGCTAAAAATGCTACAAATGCGGATCACGATCCCATTTACGGGATCGATGAGGATCGGGAGATGATCGAAACGCCAGGAAGAAGATGATTGGCAGGAATGCGGGCCAGGCATCGCGCCCGGCCCGATAAAGCGGGTTACTTCACTTCGCCCATCGCTTTCAGCTTTTTGGACAGCTCGCGGCGCTCTTTGGACAGATCGGCATTTTTGATGATGTAGTCATCAACGCGATCTTCATAGTCGCTGCGCATGTTGGCGATGATGCCCTGAATGTCTTCAATGCTCATGCCGGGCTTGATGTACTCGCTCAGGTTGTCGAGCAGCAGCACGCGCTTCTGGTTATCACGAATTTTCTTTTCGTTGTCGACGATCTCGCGTTGCAGTTTGTTTTTGCGGCGGAACATACGCACAAACTCCAGCACGTCCTGGAAACTCGGCTTATTTGCATTATCCATCTTTATACCCTTGCTTTAGTAATACACAGATTCATTTGCTTACGGCCACATGGCACCAAGATACAGGTTTGTGGCGGTCCGGCACAACAGTGATTGCCTTATCTTACCCACTTTGCCCCGGCGGCCAAAACCCAAAGCGCCGCCTTCATGATCTGACCCCTTATTCACGCCCGGCGGCGGTGCAGACCTGGAGCAGATCCCCCAACTCTTCCAGCTGCTGCGCCAGCTCCATGCTGAGCCAGACATAGCCGTAAATCGGCGCTTCGCCGTGCTGGCCGAGGCTGACCTCCTGCATCAGCGTTTTCAGCTCGCCGGCGATCTCCGCCAGCTGCCCCGCCGCCGCCTGCCGCTGCGCCTGTGGCCCTTCGCGCATCAGCAGCGCCAGCGATTCCAGCGAGCTCAGCGTCAGCAGTTGGGTGCTGCGCAGCGTGCGGGCGTTCAGCATGATGAAGTGCGTTTCGCGCGAAGCCCAGTAGGCGTCGGCCATCAGTTCCAGCGTGCACACCAGATTGCGGCTGAGGGTTTGCACCGCCTCGAACACCGCTTTGGGGATGCGGGTTTCCTTGCTGGCGGGCACGATCAGGCTGCGCAGCTTCACCACCTGATTCAACAGATCCTTGAGCTGCGGCTCCAGCCGCGGCCGCTCAATGACGTTCGGCGAAAAGTAGGCACCGTAAATTCGGGCGGCGGTTTGCAGGCAGTCCGCCATTTGCATGCGCCACAGAATGTAGGCGCGCTGCGGGTAGATGCTGGTGAACAGCAGCGCCAGCAGCGAGCCGAAGATCACGTCGCCGCTGCGCCAAAGCGCAGTGTGCATGTCGCCGGCGCCCGCGCCGCACACCACCGCCAGCGTGATCCCCACCAGCAGCGCCATATACGGCCGTTTGCCGAGCGTCAGGTAACCGCAGACGAACATCACCACGCCGCACCAGACCAGCATCAGCGGCAGCGAATAGAGTTCCAGATACAGGGCGATCAGACCGGACGCGGCGCCAAACACCGTGCCGGCAATGCGTTGCAGCGCCCGCTGCAGCACGTTGCCCCAAAACGAGATCGGCCCCATCACCACCACCAGGGTGATCAGCGGCCAGGTGCCTTCGGGCACCGCCAGCAGGCGGATCAGCAGAAAGGTCAGGATAAACGCCAGCCCGATGCGCACGCCGTGAACGACGCGATAGTGGCGATAGGTCAGCAGTTCAAGGGGAGAGATTTTTCGATCGAGGCGCACGATGCCTCCGATAAAGACCAGCCAGGCCGCTATTTTAGCGGAGGAAGCCCGGCGAGGAAAAGGCGAATGAGGCGTCCCCCATTCGCGGTCAGGCTCAGGCGGCGTACTTGTCGACCAGCGCGCGCAGAACGGCGGCGGTTTCGACATCCATCACGCCGTCATACTTCTGCGGACGGAAGTGCAGCTGGAACGCGCGCACCAGCTGGCGATAGCCTTCTGCGGTGTTCGCCGCCGAGGTGTCATAGCCGTATTGGGCGAACAGTTTCAGCAGATCGGCCTGCGCCGGCAGGCCCTGGCTGCAGTATTCCTGCTGACGCTGCTGCTTGGTCGCTTCGTCATACCAGGCGCCGACGCCGGCCTGATACAGCTGCTGCCACGGGAACTGCGGGCCCGGATCGCTCTTGCGGCCCGGCGCGATGTCGGAGTGCGCCACCACGTTCACCGGCGAGATGTCCGGATAACGCTGCAGAATGTTCTGCGCCAGCTGGGTGACCGCCTCGATCTGCTGCGGATTGAACGGCGGGAAGGTGATGTTTTCACCGTCGCCGCTCGCCAGGTTGACGATCTCGATGCCGATCGAGGTGTCGTTGATATTGCTGCGGGTGCCCCACTGGCTGGTGCCGGCATGCCAGGCGCGCTCGTTCTCGTCCACCAGGTTGAAGATGCGCACGCCGCTGAAGCCGGCCGCCTGATAGGTCGCCTCGGTCGGATCCGGCACCAGGTAGTGCGCGCTGACCGATTTTCCGGTCAATGACGTCACCGAGTCGGCGAAGTTTTGCGCCGTGTAGTGCAGCACCAGAAAACGCACGCGGTGGCCGAAGCTGGCGACCGATCGGTAGCTATTGTAATCAATCTTGTACATCGTAAAGTCCCTCTCTCGTTTGATTTCACTGAGCGGCCCCTCATCATGACAGGCCGCCCCGCACGGGTGAACCCTTGGTCCACCCTTTTGTTTTAGCTAATTGCTAAATTATGCGCAAGTGTTTTTTAGCAAAAACGTTATTTACCTTTTTGCTAAAGAGTGCGATCATTGCACGATGGAAACTAAAGAAATCAGGCGCAACAATCTGCGCGAATTGATGGCCCGCTACGCCCGGCAAGGCGTCAACCAGAATGAGTTCGCCACGCTGGTTGAGTCTTCCGCGCCGACGCTGAGCCAAATCATCGGGGAAAAATCCTCCCGCAATCTTGGCGACAATCTGGCCAGGCGGATCGAGGCCAGGCTGAATTTGCCCAAAGGCTGGTTCGACGTGTTTCACGAAAAGCAGCTGGTGCGCCCGTTTGACAACGTGGCGGCGGAGTCGGACTTCCAGCCCGCCCGTTTGAAACCGGTGGTATGGGAAGATACCGAACAAGACAAGGAAGAGTTTGTGGAGATCCCGCTGCTGGATATTGATTTTTCCGCCGGCGACGGCTGCTACGAAATCGTCGATCGCGAGGAGTTTTCGCTGATCTTCCGCCGTTACTATCTGCACAAGATGGGGGTGGCGGTCAACGCCGCGCGCATTATCCGCATCTCCGGCTCCAGCATGGAACCGCGCCTGCAGGACGGCGACGTGGTCGGCATCAACACCGACGACACGCGCATCCGCGAGGGCAAGACCTACGCCATCCGCCACGGCAATTTGCTGCGGGTGAAGGTGCTGATCGAGCAACCGGACGGCGGCGTCATCATCCGCTCCCTCAACCGGGAAGAGTACCAGGACGAGCATCTCAGCTATCAGCAGCGCAAGGAGCAACTGGTGGTGCTCGGCCGCGTCTTCTGGTCGTCTTCGTCCTGGTAGCAGAGCAACCTCGGGCGCCCGTTGCGCCCGGCGGTTATTTGAAGTCCACCACCATCTGCTGCTGGATAGACAGCCCGCGCGTCGACTGCACGCAGCCGGCGATGTAGTCGGTGAAACGCGGCGGTTTCGGCATGCCAAGCTTGAGGATCTTCTCGTTGCTGAAACGCACGTTGAGCATGGCGAACGAGCCGTACAGGCGCATCGCTTTGAGCATCAGCCGCTCGTTGCACGGGCCGAAAATGTCTTTCAGCTGACGGCGCATTTTCACCAGTGCGTCATAGGTCACCTGCGCATACTCATCGCCCACCGGCGCTTTTTCCAGGGCCGCCGCCATGGCGTTGTCAATTTCAGCAAAGCTGACGCTGCTCTCCTCACCGGCGGAGATGTGATAAACGTCGTTCTCCAGCGTTTCGCTGTTCATCAGCATCACCAGCGCATCCGCGCAGTAGTCCGCCGGGATCACGTCGATATTGTCCTGCAGCGAGCACATGAACTTGCGCAGCATCAGCGCCATGCCAAACACCCAGAAAATGCTGCTGGAAGGCTGGCAGCCCAGGCGGGTGTGCCCCACCACAATCGACGGACGAGCGATGGTCAACGGCATTTGCGGGCAGCGCTGGCGCATCAGCTGTTCGATGGTGGATTTGGAACGGGTATATTCCACCAGGTGCTCGGCGTCCTCCTCAAACTCGCCGCTCTCCGCCACCAGCGAACCCGGCTCCGGCGAACAGGACATGGCGGTGCCGACGTGCAGGAAGCGTTTTAATCCCGGCACCTGCGCCATTCTTTCAGCAAAGGCCAGAGTGCCTTCTACGTTTACCTTCCAAATGAGCGGGTTATTACCAAATGAAGCAACGGCCGCGCAGTTAATAACGTGCGTGACATTGTTAATACGTGCGTCAGTTAAAAAGTCAGCCGGCTCGGAAAGATCGCCCAACAATATATTTTCCATCGTAATTTTAGACAGCAGATTCGCGTCGATATTAAACTTTTCCATATTCGCGCGAATACGGGCCAGCCCTTGCTGCGCATCATCGGCGCGCACCAGCAAAAGATAATTAATAGACTGATTTTCAATCAATAATTTTTCAAGAACTGCACCACCGAGAAAGCCGGTAGCACCGGTCAACAGTAGCGTTTTCATCATTGTCACCCACATTGGCATTGAATGTGGGAGATTGTATCTGCGGATATTTAAACAAATATTAAATAGAATTACGGCGCCCAGACTCACTTTTCTTAATATTATCTTAAGGAATCTTTTGAAACATCCATCCTGGGTTTAGTAACAAAAGAACCGCGTAGATTCCATGATTAATCTCCGCCGTTTAAATACCATTGATGTAGTGCCTGATTTAATTTAACGGTCAATGTTATTTCCCTTTTCGTCCGTGGAGGACTTATGACCTATAACCAAAAAATCTGGTTGGGGGTTTTACTGCTGTGCACCCTGTTTTGGGGGGCGGTGATAAGCGGCGCCTGTTCGCTGTATAACCGGGCGGATCGCCTCAATGCGCACCAGGCGCAGAGCGAGTTCGCCGCGCGTCACAGTCTGACTTCCAGCTCACAGCAAAGCGCTCAAGCGTCCACCTCCCCTCGGAATGGGTAGGGACAAGACCCGCTAACGATCCTATTATACCCTAGGGTTAACAGGGAGATAACGATGGTTCGAAAGCTGGATAGCTTACCGCAGGCGCAACGCGAGAAAATAGAAACCGATTTGCTGGCCATCAGCGTGATCTACAACGAGCGCTACGGCATCGCCTCGACCCAGGCGGAAACAGAACGACAGATCCCCGATCACCTGCTCCCCTACTTTCATCAGCGGCTGGATTTCTATCGCCGTGCGTAATTGCGCGCATTTCGCTAACCGCCGCTTGGCATCGCTCCCCACGCCGTTACAATAGGGGCATATTGTATCCGCCACTGAAGAGACGCGATTTTGAGCAGCAAGGCAACGGCCACATTTTACATTCACGACTATGAGACCTTCGGCAAGAGCCCGTCGCTGGACCGCCCGGCGCAGTTCGCCGGCGTGCGCACCGATATGGATTTCAACATTATCGAAGAGCCGCTGGTCATCTACTGCGCCCCGGCCGACGACTACCTGCCGGAACCCGAGGCGGTGATGATCACCGGCATCACGCCGCAGGTGGCGCGAGCCAAAGGCGTTAACGAGGCCGAGTTCACCCGCCAAATCCATCAGGCCTTCAGCGTGGCCGGCACCTGCATTCTCGGTTACAACAACATCCGTTTCGATGACGAAGTGAGCCGCAATATCTTCTATCGCAACTTCTACGATCCCTATGCCTACAGCTGGCAAAACGGCAACTCGCGTTGGGATCTGCTGGATGTGATGCGCGCCTGCTACGCCCTGCGTCCGGACGGCATCGTCTGGCCGGAAAACGAAGACGGTTTCCCCAGCTTCCGCCTCGAACACCTCACGCGCGCCAACGGCGTCGAACACACGCAGGCTCACGATGCGATGTCGGACGTTTACGCCACCATCGCGATGGCCAAGCTGGTCAAGCAGGCGCAGCCGCGGCTGTTCGATTTCCTGCTGCAGCACCGCAACAAGCACAAGCTGAACGCCCTGATCGACGTCGCCGACATGACGCCGCTGGTGCACGTCTCCGGCATGTTCGGCGCGGCGCGCGGCAACACCAGCTGGGTGTCGCCGTTGGCCTGGCACCCGGACAACAAGAACGCGGTGATCATGTGCGATCTGGCCGGCGACATGACGCCGCTGTTGACGCTGAGCGCCGAGCAACTGCGTGAACGGCTGTACACCCGCCGCGACGATCTGGCGCCGGATCAGGCGCCGGTGCCGATCAAGCTGGTGCACATCAACAAATGTCCGGTGCTGGCGCCGGCCAAAACCTTGCTGCCGGAGAACGCCGAGCGGCTGGGCATCGATCGTCAGGCGTGTCTGCAAAATCTGCAGCTGCTGAAACAGCATCCGGAAGTGCGCGAGAAAGTGGTCGCGCTGTTCGCCGAAGCCGAGCCGTTCAAAGGCGCCGACGACGTCGACGCCCGCTTGTACGACGGTTTCTTCAGCGACGCCGACAAGGCGGCGATGAGGATTATCCAGCAGACCAAGCCGCAGAACCTGCCGGCGCTGGATCTGGCCTTCAGCGACGGCCGCATGAAAGAGCTGCTGTTCCGCTTCCGCGCGCGCAACTACCCGAATACGCTGGACGACGCCGAGCAGCGCCGCTGGCTGCAACACCGTCAGGAAGCCTTGAGCGCGGAGCGCGTGCAGAGTTACCTGCTGCAGCTCGAATCGCTGTATAACCTGCACGAAGGCGACAAAGAGAAAACCGCCCTGCTGAAAGCGCTGTTCGATTACGGCAAAGAGTTGGTGGGATAAAACCCGCAGCAAGCAGAAAAGGAAAAGGCCGCGAAAGCGGCCTTTTTTGTGGCTGAGGAGACGGCTCGCGCTTAGGCGGCGTCTTCGCTCGCTTGCGGCACCGGCAGACGGAAGCTGCGGGTGACGAAGGCCAGGTAGATCAGGCCGATGGCCGCCCAGACCAGGCCCAGCGTCATCGAGCTGGCTTCCAGGTTGATCCACAGCGCGCCGACGGTCAGTGCGCCCATCACCGGCAAGATCAGGTAGTTGAACGTGTCCTTCACGGTGCGGTTCATCTTGTCGCGAATATAGAACTGCGAGATCACCGACAGGTTGACGAAGGTGAAGGCCACCAGCGCACCGAAGTTGATCAGCGCAGTCGCGGTCACCAGGTCAAACGACACTGCGGACAGCGCGATGGCGCCAACCAGCAGCACGTTCAGCGCCGGGGTACGCCACTTCGGATGCACATAGCCGAAGAAGCGAGTCGGGAACACGCCGTCGCGGCCCATCACGTACATCAGACGCGAAACGCCCGCGTGCGCCGCCATGCCTGACGCCAATACCGTCACGCAGGAGAACACCAGGATCACCGACTGGAAGAACTTGCCCGCCACGTACAGCATGATTTCAGGCTGCGACGCGTCAGGATCCTTGAAGCGCGAGATGTCCGGGAAATACAGCTGCACGAAGTAAGACACCACGATAAAGATGATGCCGCCGATCAGCGCCGTCAGGAAGATGGCTTTCGGGATCACTTTCTCTGCGTCTTTGGTTTCTTCGGACAGCGAGCTGATGCCGTCGAAGCCCAGGAACGAGAAGCACAGGATGGTCGCGCCGGTAATCATCGGCACCACGTGAGCGTTATCGGACCAGAACGGGCGGCTGCTGACCAGCGTACCGGCGCCTTCGCCGTGGTAAACGCCGTTGATCACCAGGCCCAGGAACACGATCATGATCGCCACCTGCACCACCACGATGATGGAGTTCAGGTTAGCCACCAGCTTGATGCCGCGCAGGTTAAAAATCGTCATCAACCCGACCAGCACCGCCACGAAGATCCAGGACGGGACGCCCGGGAAGATCGCTTCCAGGTAAATCTTGGCCAGCAAAATGTTGATCATCGGCATGAACAGGTAGTCCAGCAGCGATGACCAGCCCACCATAAAACCGACGTGCGGACTGATGGCTTTCTGGGCGTAGGTGTAGGCGGAACCGGCGGAAGGGAACTTCTTCACCAGCTTGCCGTAGCTCAGGGCGGTAAACAGGATCGCCAGCAGAGCGAAGGCGTACGCGGTCGCGACGTGACCATCGGTCAGGCCGGATACGATGCCGAAGGTATCGAAGATGGTCATTGGCTGCAGATAAGCCAGACCCATCATCACTACCGGAACCAATGTCAGGGTTTTACGCAGCTGAGTGCGCTGAGCCGGAGCGGCGTTAAGGGTGTTATCGGACATTGTTCAGCCCCCCCTTACCTTGAGCCTTGCGGATGGCGGACACGCCAAGACTTAAGGTTGCGGGGAAACTTCGCAACGAGCGACTTAATTCTAAAAGAAGGGGATTGTAAGCTGGATAACGGGTCGAGGTAACCTCGGCTGCTCCATAGTCGCTGCGGCCACAGCGGAAACCGGCGGGCACCGGCGCTAAAGTGAAAAATTGCCCCATCTTTCTAATCCTCATGAGTCACGACCATAAAGTTTTGTTTGATCGTGCACGAAACTATTTATCTATCCGGATCGGTGTCCGGCCTCGCTTGGTGTATGAAACGCTACGTTGGTAAAACTAAATGCAAAAAAAATAACCGACGCTTTCAAAACGTCGGCTATCTGCATTTGAGATATTTTGCACCAGAATGCCTCCGGATGACAAGATCCGGAAGCCCTCAAATACAAATTCTTTTTGTCGATCGAACGGAAAAACAGCCCGGCAGGCGAATTAATCCGCTACCGGCAGGCCGGTCGCCCGCACATACTTCTTACTTTATACGCCCATTCAGGCATTTTTCAACATCCAGTCGATCTCGGTTTCCGTCACCCGCCGTTCAAACTGCAGCAATTCGTCCGTCTTGCAGGCGTGATACACTTGGGTGAAACGCTCGCCCAGATAGTGGGTCAACGCGTGCTGATGTTCAAACTCGTACAGCGCATCGCTCTGGCGGATCGGCAGCGGCAGCCCCTCCTGCTCCAGCCCGTTGCCGGTCACCGGCTCAG
>NZ_JVEL01000487.1:0-1047 GCF_001076875.1 Serratia sp. 506_PEND | reverse complement strand
TGCACGCGGTGCCGGGTTCCGTGCTGGGCAAAATGCCAGGCTGAATCACGGTGTGGATGGTGCTGAACAGCTTCGGCTTGGTGGTGCGGCATGAAAAATACACTCGCTGATTTGGTTAATCACCAGTTCATGATGCTGGAGAGTCTGTCCAGCCCAGAACTGAAAGGTGAAGCGCTACAGGAAGAAATCGCCCGCGCCAAGGCCATGTCTGAGGTTGCTGGGACGGTGATCCAAACGTACCGCGTAGCGCTCGACGCGCAAAGAGCAGTGTATGACGGTTATGCGGGTCGGGTGCCTAAAGTGTTGGGGATAGAAGAATGAGCCAAAAATATACTGACGCGCAAAATTTATTTCTGGAAGTTCATTGCAAAGGGAAAACGTTTCGCGAAATTACCGATTTGTTCAACTACGAATTTGGGACAAATAAAAGACAAGGCACGATGAGAGAAGTGTTACGTCAGCGTGGGTTAGATCGGTATGTTGCAAAACAATTTCATTATAGCGAACAGCAATTAACTTACCTTTTTGCCAATAGAGCGGTTGGATGGAAAAAATTGACGCAGATGTTTAATGAGCGGTTTGGTGATAAAAAAACCGTAGACGCCATCAAGAAAACAATGGCTGGCAGAGGATGGAATCAAAAATGCAGACATGGAACGGGTAAAGGGCTGAAATATATCTACGCCAACGGTAAGCGAATGCGCCTCGACGTTTACGTGTGGGAGTGTGTCAACGGGCCGCTTCCCACCGGTTATGGCGTTATTCATTTGGATAACGATGTGCAAAATAACCAGATTGGTAATCTCCGGCTCGCACCGTTGCACATTAAATCGATATTCATAAGAGCCGGAGGTGGGGATGCGCCGAAAGCGCTGGCACCGGCGTTGTATGCCAGGATCATGCTGAAAAATCACATTAATCAACTTGAGTCTCAGCGCACCAGCCGCAGGAGGTCTGTATGAACATGCCCCATTTACTGAAAGGTATTTCCGTTGAGCAATTCAATACGCGTTTCCCTGTCGGTGCGCTGTTTCGCTATTACCCTGT
>NZ_JVEL01000486.1:0-3955 GCF_001076875.1 Serratia sp. 506_PEND | reverse complement strand
GCACGTCGATCACCAATTCTTTCAGCGTATCCATGCGGTCACTGGCATCATCCCGGCGCAGGTAGTCGCGCTGGATGGCTTCAATCAGTTGCGCCTGCTTGTGCAGGGCGTATTTCAACTGCGCGACCCACAACCCGCCAAAGGAGGCAACCAGCCAGAGTGCAACATGCAACACCATCTCTGTACTCATGACGCCGGCACCTTCTGATAAAACTTTTCCAGTGCAACCAGCTGGTTGCGCAGCGACAGGCACCATGCGCCGTAATCGCTGGCGTGCCCCAGCAACGCTACCGGGGAAAGTCCGGCATCGGCGGGATGGAGAGCAAGCCCGGCGGCGGTGTCGGACACAGAGCGATCACCGGCTCCGGCGTAACCGAGGGCGCGGGCATAGAGCTGCACGCTGTCAGGGCCAAGCCCAGTAAAACGGGGACCATCATGCGTAACGGCATCATTGATTTTTCCCTTCAGAAGGTGCTGCACCACCGCCAACTGGCGCTGCCTATGCGCCAGTTCGTCCGTCAACCGCTCAGCGCGCGTCAACGCCTCGCGCTCGTGTGCCACGGCGGATTTCAGCGCCTGATTGCTGGCCTCGGCTGCCTGAGCCTTGGCCAGGTCGAATGTTTCCGCCTGGTGAGACAATCGCAACTGATACTCGGCCGCCGCTGCGCTATAGCCTGACTGATAGATGCCGTGATAAACGAACCACCCGGCAATAACACCCAGCAGGGCCAGCAACGCCGGCCCCATGAAACGACGCAGCAAACTAACGAGCATCATCATCGGATTTCTCCATACGATCACGCTGCAGCGCGACCAGGCGCGTCGCCTGGCTATGCATCGCCCAGACCGCCATGTAGCCGATAAACTCATACTCGGCCAGGGCATGGGTAAATGCTGCGTGCAGTACCATGACGCTGGTGATGATGAACGCCCCGACCGTCATCACCTCGGAGGCGGAGACCTCGCCGGTTTTCGGGTCAGCCAGCAGCTTTAGCAGCACGTCACGCCAGCTCATACGCTCTCCGGGAAGACATGCCCCGGCAGGGGGGCGAAGTCCACCGCAATCCAGTCAGGGACATCAAATCCCGGACACTCTTTGTTGGCGAACTCACGGTGGCCATGCAGCGTTGCATTGCGATACTTATCCTGCAAACGAGCAACCAGATCATGCAGCGCCAGCCATTGGGCAACGGTGAACTGGCGAGTGCCTACCATGCAGATGCCAAGTGAATTGGCATTGTGACCCTGAACGTGCGCGCCAATCTCTTCCTCACCGCGCCCGGTGAGCACTGTGCCGTCGCAGTCAATGACGAAGTGATAGCCGATGGCGGTCAGTTCGGGATTAATGGAAGGGTGCGCACGATGAAAACCACGCTCCGCGTGCCAGCGGTCAATGACCTGCGCGGCGGTCTCATGCGCATTGCCAAGCTGCTTGCCGTCAGGGCTGGCAGCACAATGAAGAACAATCAAATCGATAAAGCGGGACATAAAAAAACCCTCGTAAGTTGACGAGGGTTATTGTGGCGTGAGGGGTTCAACTCAGGCAGTTGAAGGGTTTCAGTGGGTTAATCGACCGGGGTATCTTTATCGACGATGATACTATCACCCCCATCCTCAGGAGGAGTATCTATTGCCCACTGACATCTGGTTGCCATCCTAGCAAAATCTGTGTCTGAGTGTACAACCTGTATGAATCCATCTTGTGTAGGAAAACGACCAGCGGAAACATCCCCAAAATAGTTATACTGAGCATCCCACGCAAGGTCTGCTACACCTGCCAAGGCCGCACATTCGGAGAAGTGGAAAGTAGGCGGTGTTCCAAATAGCTTATCTCGCTCCTTACGCAAGGCCTTGAATTTATCATCCAAACCACCCCATTGATTAATAATATCAGAGGTCGACATATCAGCCGCCTGTTTAGAAAATAGAAGCATAAGCCCATAAGCCTGAACTCTTAGATCCATGATTTTATCCATAAAATCCTGCGCAGGCTGCTTCAGCTTATTGTACTGAGCCAGCTGCTCTGGATAACTCAACTCTGCATCAGGCTTTCGTTCCTGGTCTGCAGCGTGAGAAAAAAGGGGCGCTACCAGCGCCCCAATCAGTAAACATACCCTTAATTTCATTCGCTATCCTCGAATAAGCCCCTCTGAGAAGCTGCATCACGGCGCTTGTAACGCTCAATGATGTAGTAGGCTAATCTGTCGCTGATACCATAGCGCGGGCAGAGTTCCGCCATGATCCACGGTAACGACCGCCCCTCATTGCGCAACCGCTCAACGTCAGCAACCAACTGGCGGTTACGCAGCTCTTTCAGCGCACGCTCACAGCGGGGGATATACAACACATCACCACCAAAATGCCGGGACATTTTGGCGGCGCTCTCCTGACCTATCGTTGAAACCAGTAACTCCATACGCGAGCAACCAGACTCCTTCAACCCCTTACCAACGGTAAACGTTGTACCACCCAGAACATCAAGCAACTTCAACGTGGATGGGAACCCTATCAACGTCAGTATCTCTTTGACAACCGGCGGGAGAAGAAACTCGACATCCTCCAAAGTCATACAGGCCTCCCGTGACGCTTCGCATCATATTGCAGAGCATTCATCAGCGACGTAAGCTGCTCGATGGTGAGCCACTCCAGCGCGTCGCGCTTAAACATCCGTTTCGCCATGCTTTCAGCATACTTCCACGGACGACCCGCCTCGGTCAGTAGCGCCTCAATCTTACCCAAAACCGCTTTTTTCCCGATAGCAACGTTGGGCTTGCGACCATATTTTGCCGTTGAAGCGAAGCCTTGGTCACGCATATAGAGCACCACGTGCTCCAGCTCCGTCTCGGTACAATCGCGAGCGCTGCACTTGCCGGTCACCCGCGCCAATACAGCGCGGTAGGTCTCATCATCCCAGCCCAGGGCTTTTTTGCCGGTGTGGATCACTTTAATCAGGTTCGCCATCATTCCCCCTGCAAGTTTGCGTGACCGGTCACGGCGCTGGTTAAATTCATCGCAAGACAGTCACGCGTAAACCAGCACGCTGCTTCCCCTCTGTAATTGCCATTGCAGCCAGCAGGGAGCGAGTTACCACACCGCTGACAGCTCTCCAGCGCCGCCTCTTGCCGATCAAGTCGCTGATCGTCACAGAGGATCAGCAAACTGATGTATTCATTGCGGCCATAAGGTGCGCGCCCTGGATTGCGGCGCTGACAGTTACGGTCCAGCACCTGAGCTTCTTGCTGCGTCAGCACCAGCTCATGCCGCATCCCACCGCCAGCAGCCAGTTTGGCGCGCTGCATCGCCTTACGCTCTGTTGCCGTTTTAGCCATGCTTACCACCACTCTTTTTCAAGGCGAATGCGGTCAGCCAACATCATGACGCCCATCGGCCACAGCAGCATGATGRCCAGGAACCCMACAAAGCGCGGCGAACGGCGAAGCAAGCCCAGCTCACGCACGGTGTCGGCATGGCAGTAACCCAATTGCAGGTAGAATCCAACAAGAACCAAAATCAAGAGCCAGTTCATACCGCACCGCCTTCAGCCAGCACCGGCTCCAAGTGATCCACCGACACACCGCCGGAACGGCCATTGACCAGCACGACAACGGCACCATGCCCCAGCACCCAGGCCTCTGAGCGGGTAACAACCTGACAGCACTCCGACTGCCCCTGAACAGGGTAATAGCGGAACAGCGCACCAACAGGGAAGCGAGTATTGAACTGCTCGACGGAAATACCTTTAAGTAACTGTTTCATTTGTCCATCCTCTTAAATTTGGTATCGCAGCCAATCATCTGATGGAATACCCATGGCCCGAAACGCCCCAGACCAATCCCACTCCGCTCACTGAGCGCCCAGATACGCCCCCACAACCAGCGCCATAAATTAAAACGAGGAAATTTCATGCTGACCTCCTGCGGTTGGTGCGCTGAGACTCAAGTTGATTAATGTGATT
>NZ_JVEL01000485.1:0-574 GCF_001076875.1 Serratia sp. 506_PEND | reverse complement strand
TGCTGTTCGGCCTGCGCCGGGCGCGCAGCCGCGTCACGGTGCGCCTGGGCAACGCCACGCCGGCGGCCTGTTGCCAGAGCGCCAAAGGGAGCTGTCACTGATGGCCGGGCTGCTGCAGGTGCGCGATGCGCTGGCGCTGCGCGGCAGCGCCCAGGCGCAGCAGCTCAGCCAATCGCTGGCGACGCCGCTGCCGCTGGTGCAGGCGATGCTGGATCGTTTGACGGCGATGGGGAAAGTGGAACGTATCGAACAGGATGGCGGCGCCTGTCTGAGCGGCAGTTGCAAAAGCTGCCCGCAGGGCCAGGGATGCAGCACGGTGTTCTACCGGCTGAAGGCCTGACGATCAGGGGCGCCGCAGCGGCGCCCCTTGCCGTTCAAGGCTTATTGCTTGTCTTTGTAAACTTCGGCGATGGCGCTGAATTTACCGTGTTCGCGGCCCGCCAGGATCACGTAGTATTGACCGCCCTTTTCGTCCGCCAGTTTGGACAGCTCTTCCTTGGCGTCCATCGGCGACGTGGTTTCCGCCGTCGTGGTGACGGTTGTAGCGCGCCACTGAAAATACGAAACAGTGACA
>NZ_JVEL01000484.1:0-15469 GCF_001076875.1 Serratia sp. 506_PEND | reverse complement strand
AAAGTCCCCCATTAAAAACTCCCCTCCCTGTACGGGGATCATGTTTGCAACGGATTTATCTACCAGGGTTTTCGCGACCTGAGCATCAGCTGCAGCATTACGCTGGTCACAACCGGTCAGAAAACAGACTCCAGCCGCGATAGTTATTAGCTTCTTATTCATCTCATTCCCCAATGATTACGCCATCATGGTGTTTTTCATGAGTGGATTTTCCGGATGTTGTTCATCCACCATCGCAAGGTATTCGTCCATTTCATGATCGGGAATAGGCACAAAGGGATCGTCGTGGTCAACAGAGACGGGCAAATTACCGTATAACCGCGCCAGTTTTTCACCGTAGTGGGTGTAGAAAAACAGACTACGCTCACCAATACCCAGGAATTTGATGACATCCTGTTCATTGCGCTTGCTGTCGCCTTTCTTTTCGCCGGGCGATGTGCTCAGATGCTGCATGACATTATTATAATCGGCCTGGCTCTGGACCCACTTTAACGCCTTAAAAACAGCCTGTTTTCGGAGTTTCAAAGGGCCGATCTTCCAGCTGTTAACCGAGAAGAATTCATTGTTCTGGTTTCTGGGATCAATCCAATCCGCCCAGTTGCTGTCTATCAGAGTGGCGATTACGGCCCCCTTTGTCTCTGGCGGTGTATACTTTAGCTGATCAGGGTTATTGAGAATGCTTTTCATCAGGTCGACGCGTTTGTTTTCATCTACAAGATCTTTTTCAATACGTTGTAATAACACAACCATATCTGTAAGCATTGCTTCGCTAGCCTGTATTCCTTGAGCAGCCATAATGATCGGAATTGCGCATAAAGAACGAAATGCATCCCCTGCCATCATCTGCTCCAGCTTCTGATAGTCCACATTTCTGAGCATAAACATAAAGCTCTTCATAAATGCAGCAAAGGCATTACCATCCACTTCAAATCCGAGAGAGCCCTTTGCACCCACTCCCCAACAAAGCGCAGCCTTACAGTAAATTCTGAAACGGCTGTTAATATACGTGATGTAAAATACGCCAGAGCCTCCCGCTCCCACCTGAAAGCTTGAACCAAGTGAAAGTGTGGCAATCGCCGTAAATTTTTTCTCCGTTGGTACAATGGGGTTATCAGCATTATCCGTCGTTTTCTTTCCCTCATCCGGATGTGGATCGAACCATTCAATTGCCCCTTTGACGTTACCGCCAGCCTGCGCTCCCGCAAAAGCCCCAATTTCCCCACCCGCTTTAACATCAGGGATAACCGGATTGGCGAGATTGATCGTTCGTCTTCCTGGCTGAGGTGGCGGGGCCAGGCTGGCCCTGCGACCTTTAATACCATATCCTTTTGCCATTTCCCCACTAGCATCAGCTTCAACACCCAACTCAATCGCGAGGCTGGCACCCGCGTTGCCCGACAGTACCGCCGTAAGCGAAAATCGCAATGCGCCCATGTTACACACACCAGCATCTGGTAGCGCCATTTCCGCAAGATTGTTGACATCCTCTCTTGCAGGAAACAGCAACTTTACTCCTAACCTGTCAGGAATATAGAGTTCCGCAGAGCCTTTCGCTTCACCCAGAGCAAAACTCGAATGCCCCTCGATTTTTGCTGAGGCTTTTTTCTCTAACGGATTAAACTCTGCCGATAACCCAGCCCCCTGGCTGTAGCGCATTAACTGGGCCTGAGCACTCAGATCGACGTACTGATGAAAGGTTGACTCATCATTGGGATTATCATTTTCATTGGGCCAGGTTAGCCCTTTATTCATTTTATCTGCCCAGTCAGTAAGAACAACATTGCTGTCTTCCAGTAGTTCATCTTCAAACTTCAAAGTTGCTGATACTTTTTTTAATTGTTTTTTTAGCTCTTTCGCATCAATTTTGGCGGAGCGAACTTTCGTTTTTATTTCATTACCCTTGGCATCATGCCCCGAAACCACTTCTTTGTTTTCATATTTAACAAAACTGGCTTCACCACTTTCTTTATCAACTTCGCTTAACTTATATTTTCGCCAGTGATTTTTTATTTTATCCGATCTGACATGGGTCATTTTAAAACCGGTGGTGCTTTTTAATGGAATGAGTTCCATTATCCCGACTGCTGATTCCTTCGAGTTCTCATCAAGCAACTCACCTTCGGGGACTTTTTCTGAGAGAGTTTTCAGTTCTTCTGTCAGTTTTGCATTTGCTTTATTGAGATTATCGTAAGCATCTTTCAGTCTGCTGTCATAGACTCTCTGTGGTTTAGTGCCCACCTGGGTGAGCATTTCATAATTAATCTCATCCAGCACATTTTGTGCTTTATTCTGCGATTCCAGAAGCGAGGATAACAGTGCGTGCTCCTGCTCAATGATTCGATTATCCTGAGCATCGACACATAAAAGCGTTGCGCTTCCAGGATGGAAGTAAATCTGAGGCTCATGTTCGCCGTGGACAACCGTTGCTTTACTCACATTATCCAGATTACTTTGTTGTATACCCTTAGCCATTCTTTCACTCCCTGTATTAACCACCGAGCAGTTCAATATTTATTTTGCTTTTTGCCGCGCCGAATATTTCTGAGGTATTACCTTCACTGTCGGTACGTCCCTCATAAACCTCACCGTCACTTGTTGTGATCCTGTAGCGTGTATTTGCCAGGATGTCCCCTGTATCTTTATCTCTGGTAACAAAATATTCGCTGTACCCCTGAGGCAGGGAGCGTTGAGGAACGTTATAATCAGCACTTCCTGTCTTCTGGATAGTGTTACATTTCAGCAATATATTACCCGGGCAGCCCATCTCAATATTGCCACCACTCAGTTTGATGTATGCTCCGCCACAATTTACAATTAACTCTGTCGCCGCAGTAATCTCCACCCGACCTTCAGTGCTGGTTATTGTGACATCCTTCTTCGCAATCGCATCCAGCCCGTCATCCTGCGCCTGAATCTCCACCTTGCCCTTTGCTGCAAACAGTTTCATTCCGGCTTTACGGGCCAGTATGCTGATTGCTTCTCCCGCAGCGACCGTAAAGCGTTTCAGTGCGCTGATATCCGTATTTTTTTGCGACATGATACCCACGCTGGCGCTCCCTGACGCCAGGCGTACCGCCTGCGGGCTTGTCAGGCTTATCCCTTGTGGAGCATTCAACAGGATCCCCGGCTGGCTCAGCGCATTCAGTGCGGCATTAAGACTTTCCTGGCTATCGGTATCAGATGGTAATGCCTGTGCCCCTTCCGCGGCTGCAGCAAGGCTTTTAGCTATTGACAGCGCATTATTGAGCTGAGAAATGGCTTCCCGCATAGCGAGCATGTTGCCACCAGCGGCAGGCTGGCTGTCGGCTGTAATAAACACTCCCGCACCGCCACGAACACTGACCCATTTATCGGTTCGCAGTTCAGCCCCTTCGCCACGTAATTCACGAGCTGCGTTGACATTGTGGCCGAGGTTCAGCTGCGTCTTGCCGCCGTACTCGGTGCTGAGTTTGATATGCTCTTCGCCGCGTTTATCCTCCATCCGCAGCTTGTTCAGCCCGGCGGTACGGATAACGTTGCGGGTGCCGTTCTTGTCGGTCACGTGGTCGCGCGAACGCGAGTTATGCATCACATGGGCAATGTAGGGGCGGTCAGGGTCCCCTTCATGAAACCCAATCGCCACTTCCGTGCCCTGAATCAGCGGGAAATGGAAGCCGTACATGTCTCCGCCGTAGGGCTTCGCCAGGCGCACCGGCATACTCTCCACTCCGGCGTCCTTGTCGTCCATGTCGGCATCAAATTTCACCCGGTAGAGGCCGGACGCATCCTGCCAGGCGTAAATATCATGAGGTTTCGCGCTGGTCACCCAGGCGGTCATCGTCCCAGTGACCTGTGGGCGGGGCAGCAGTGCCGGACGCCAGCAGACCGTGTCGCTATACGGCACCGCGTTCAACTTTACCTGCAGCGCATTTTTCCGGCTGGCGCGGTATTCCGTGTTGGTCAGCAGGATTTCGCCCTGTAGTATTTCAGGGAGCGTGTTGTGGCTGTCGCCGGTAAGGGTGACCACCTGCCCCGGTGAAAGGGCGGCATCGGTGCTGGTTCCGGTGATGTGCGTCTGGTTTGCCAGAAAACGCTCATGGTCCAGACGGGCATAGAAGTTAGCGCTTTCGGTTTCGGCGTTAATGCGCTCCCCCAGCACCATATGACGCGGTTTATAGTGATAGACCTCGCCGTACGTCACCCCCTCGCCATCACCGCGCGTCATGTCCGCCGGTGCAGACTCCAGGCGGAACTGCGCTTCACGGTGGTTATAATCTTTGGTGGAGACTGAGGCTTCCACCACGTTGTGGCTAATACCCAGCCCCCATACCGAATCACTGGCGTTATCATTCATCCCCGATGGGCTGTTCAGCATCAGGGTATGACGCGCCGACAAGGCATACTGGGTGTCGCCAAAGTTGACCACTTCCGTCTGCGTGTCCGGCTGCAGGGTAAACCCGTAAAAGATACCCACCTCAGCCAGCAGCCGCTGAATAAACTGCAGGTCATTCTCCTGGTACTGGTTGATTTGTTCACGCTTAGGGTAAGTACGTCTGAGCGAAAACTCATACTCCCAGTTCTTCAGGCCATGCTCCTGTAGAATCTGCGTGACCACTTCCGGGACCGACTTGTTGATAAAAAAGCGGTGGGTGCGAAACTGCCTGTCCAGCAGCACCAGTTTTGGCTCAAGCGTAATGCGGTACTTCGTCTGGTCAGCAGAGCCCGTCAGGCGCTCAAACTGCGTTATCACGCCATGTACCCGCTTTTGCTCTGTCAATTGCTTTAGCATTCCACCGGCCATGGTCAGGCTGGCAGGCTGGCGTAACATCTGGTCTGCCGGGATATCTTTCTCCGGGCTGCTGAAATGGACGATGTACCGGTAAGTACCACTCAGTCTCTCTTCGCCGGTAAAATCCTCCACATCCAGCAGGGACTGGCAGGCGTCAACGTTCAGTCGGTAGCGGTTCAGGGTGTTATTCATGCTGATTTATTCTCCGTCGCGTCATGCTGTGTCTTGCCAAACTCCATCACTATCCCTTCCTCGTCGTGCCAGCCCAGCATCAGGCTTTGCGGCTTCTGTCCGGCCGCGAGATGATGCAGCAGTTGCTGGCTCAGCACCGGCAGTATCTGCTGGTTAAGCAGGCTGTCGATGTTGCGGGCCCCGGTATCCGGCAGCAGGCAGGCCGCCGCCAGCGTGTCGTACAGGCTTTTATCGAGGGTGGTGGTGATGCCGTAGTGGCGGGTCAGGCGCTGTGTGACCTTCTCCAGCTTCATCGCCACAATGGTGCGCAACGGCGTTTCACCAAGCGGGCGGTACAGCACGGCCTGAAAACGTGCCAGCAGCGCAGGCTGGAAGTGGTCGCGCAGCAGCGGGCGGACGAGCGCGTGCAGCTCACCGTCAGTGGTCTCCGGGTTTTCCGTAAGCGCCTGCATGATGTGTTCGCTCCCGAGGTTGGAGGTCATCAGGATGACGGTATTGCGAAAATCAATTTCCCGGCCTTCGCCGTCACGCATCACGCCCCGGTCAAACACCTGGTAGAACAGGTTCATCACGTCCCGGTGGGCCTTTTCCACCTCGTCGAGCAGCACCACGCTGTAGGGCCGTTTGCGTACCGCTTCGGTCAGAATGCCGCCCTGGCCGTAACCGACGTAGCCCGGCGGGGAGCCCTTGAGCTGCGAAACGGTGTGCGGCTCCTGGTATTCGGAGAGGTTGATGGTAATCAGTGACTTTTCGCCGCCGAACAGCGCATCGGCCAGGGCATGGGCTGTTTCGGTCTTGCCGGTGCCGCTCGGGCCTGCCAGCAGGAACACGCCCTGCGGCCCGTTCTCCGGCGTCAGCCCGGTTTTTGACGCCCGCAGGCGCTGTGCAATGGCAGTGAGTGCCGTCTCCTGCCCCACCACGCGCTGTTGTAAATGCGCCTCCAGATACAGCAGTTCGGTCTGTTCATCCTTCAGCAGTGACGAGAGCGGCACGCCGGTCCAGTCGGCAATCACCTCGGCCACCGTGCGGACATCCACATCCGGGCACAGCAGTGGGTTGCTCTGCTGCAGGGTCCGGAGCTGTTGTGAAAGCACAGCGGTTGCTGCCTGCTGCCCGGAGGTCTTGCGGCTGCCCAGCAGTTGCGTGACCAGAACTTTCTCTTCCTGGTAACGGGCTTCAAGCCGCTGCTGTTCGGCAGTGAGCTGGCGGGTCTGGTGTGCAATCTCCGTCAGTCGGGTATCGGGCACGGACTGACCCACCGCCTGGTCTTCCAGCAGGGCCGCTTCTTCCAGCACCAGCGCATTCTCCTGCGCGGCCAGTCGGGTGAGGGCTTCCGGTACCGTGTCGAGACTCATGCGCACGCGGGCCGCCGCCGTGTCCAGCAGGTCCACCGCCTTGTCCGGCAACTGGCGCCCGGTAATGTAGCGCCGGGAAAGCGTGACCGCCGCGCGCACCGCCTCGTCGGAGATGTGCACCCCGTGGTGTTCGGCGTAGCGGGACTTGAGGCCCCTGAGCATCAGGCAGGCCGTGTCGTCATCCGGCTCATCCACTTTCACCATCTGGAACCTGCGTTCCAGCGCGGCATCGCGTTCAAAGTACTGTTTGTATTCCGACCAGGTGGTGGCGGCGATGGTTCTGAGTTCGCCACGGGCCAGGGCGGGTTTGAGGAGGTTGGCCGCGTCGGCCCCGCCTGTCTGGTTGCCCGCACCAATGATGGTATGGGCCTCGTCGATAAACAGCAGCACCGGGTTGTCCGACTGCTGGACGGCATCAATGATGTTTTTCAGGCGCTGTTCGAACTCACCTTTAACGCCCGCGCCGGCCTGCAGCAGACCGAGGTCGAGGGTGCGCAGGATGACCGGCTTCAGGCTCGCCGGAACATTGCCCTCAGCGATACGCAGCGCCAGCCCCTCCACCAGTGCCGTTTTCCCCACACCCGGCTCGCCCACCAGAATCGGGTTGTTCTTGCGACGACGGGAGAGAATGTCCACCATCTGGCGAATTTCAGTGTCACGCCCGAATACCGGGTCGATTTTCCCGTCGCGGGCTCTGGCGGTCACGTCGGTGGTGAAGCGGTCAAGCACCGCCTGCAGGGCAGAGGCGGTTTTCCCCTCTTTTATCGATGCTGTCACTGCCGCATCCGCCCCGACAGGGCGCCCCACAAAGGCCACGCTCCCGCCACCGGTTCCGGGTAGGCTGTCGGACATCATTGCAGCCTCTGCACGCTGGACGTTCTGACGTTCATCGGAGTGCATATCCAGCAGCGGGCGCAGCTGTGTTATCTGTCCGGCCGTCAGGGAGAACAGCGGCCAGAGGCCGTCGCAGCGCAGCAGCGACGGATGGCTGCGAAACGCCGTCAGCAGGTGGAGACTGCGTATCTGCTCCTCCCCGGCCAGCGACGCACAGAGCCAGGCCTGACGCAGCAGTTCGTTAAACTGCGCGGACAGCTGCGGACGGCTTCTGACCGAACGGGGAAGGCGGTCCAGGTATGCCAGCAAATCCTGCCAGACGGCGTCCATGTCCCACGCATAGCGGCGGGCCAACACGGTGAGGTCACCTTCCCCCTGCTCCAGTAGCTTCAGCAGCCAGTGTTCGGGATGGATCTCCGCGTGCGCGCGGGTCTGGCACAGGGTGGCCGCATCCTCCAGCGCACGGGCACAGAACGGGTTGAGACGGCGTAACAGTACAGCGGGATTTTCCATGTTCATTTACTCGCAGTCGGGGATTTGAGACACGCTACCGCCCGTCGCCGTTTCCCGTAGATTAGGAGCCCCAGGCGCATCAGGTCAGCTTTTCGGATTGTGGTGTTTTTTTGCTCAGCACCCGTCAGGCAGAAACTGAACAAAAAAGGCGGACAGAAAGGGCTGCCCGCCAGAAGGCTTACGCGGTGGCGCGTTCGTTCCAGGAGTCGGAATGAATGATGTTGCCGTCCTTGTAGGTCCAGGTGATTTTTTCGTAGCGCAGCTCAAGCTGCTCCAGGTGGCTGTGCTTCTCGTAAGCCGGGTCCTTGATGTCGTGCATCACCGGATTGACCTTCACCACCTTCACGTTCTCAAGCAGGGTGTTGAAGTACTCCACTTCCTGACCGGCGTCGTTGATTTTGTACCACTTAAACTCCGCAGACTTCAGGGTCTGACCGGTGGTTACGGCCTTGTACAGATACGGGCTGGAGGCATCGATTTCCTTGGTGAGCAGGAACGGCTCGTGAATGCGGGTGCCGGTCAGCTTGCCGGTGTTGTTGTCGGTCGGGATGTACAGGTTATGTTCCTGTGCCACCACCTCGATGCTGCCCTCTCGGTCCTTGACGTCCACGGAGCCTTTGATGTCCGCACCGCCGTCGTCCTTCAGCCACAGATAAACCGGAATTGCCATATTGTTGATTCCTTTACTTATTGATGTTGAGAAGCGCCACCATCCTGTGATGGCACCGGTTTTATGCCCGGCACCCGGCAGGCATCGGCCTGCGGCACCAGACGGATTTCAACCCGACGGTTGGCTGCCCGGCCCGCCGTCGTGTTATTGCTCTGCAGGGGACGTGTTGCCCCGTAGCCCTGCACCGCAAAACAGCTTTCCGGCACGCCGCCGGTGTCGCGCATCCAGTCGCGTACCGCTTCGGCCCGTTTCAGGGAGAGCGTCTGGTTAAGCGTTTCACTGCCGGTGTTGTCGGTGTGCCCGCTGACCACAATCAGCCAGCCCGGTTTAGCCCTGATGCCGACCAGCGCATTCACCAGCACTTTTGTGGAGCCGGATTTCAGGGTGGCGCTGGCGGTGTCGAACAGCGACAGGCTGTCGAGGCGAATGGTGGAAGGCGTGGCTTTAACCACAGTCTGTTTCACGGCCGACACCTCAGGCGTCCAGCCGTTCACTGCCGCGTTCACCGGGGCTATCAGGCGCATGCCCTGATACAGCCCCAGTCCGTAACGCTGCGGTACGCCACGGCGCTGCTGGTCATTCAGTTGCTGAAGGTCATTGCGTAACGTGGACTGTGCCTGCAGACGGGGACCGGTGGATTGCTCACCCAGACGGGCATACAACGTCAGATGGTCATTGAGGGTGCGGATAAGGCGCTGGTTATTCACAAAGGAGCACGTCATCGCCAGCAGCAGAAACACGCTGCTTATCAGCCCGGCGATCCGCCAGTGCTGCATCCGGCGACTGACGCCACGGTGACGGGAGAGCGAGCTGAGCAGCACATCCGGTAGCGGTAACAATGACGCTTGTGGAATAGCGGCAGGCATCATCGTGGTCAGTGTTGCCCCCTGCTGTTGCCACAGATTATCGTGCTCCCCGTTAACTGACGTCAGGCAGTACCCCAGTGCTGCAGGGCGCAGGCCGTTCTGACCATAGGTGGCGTTCTGCAATACCGGAACCACCACGCGCTGATACCATGCCTGCAGGCTATCGAGCCAGAGACTCTGGCTGAGTCGGGACAGACGTACCGCTGGCGCCGCTTCCCGCTGCCAGTCCGCCAGCGTCAGTACACCTTCGCCGGGGAGATGGGCCCGCAGCCCTGAAGGGCCGGGGATCGCGGTAAACCAGCGGGCTTCCGCCAGTGAAGAAACATCGGGCGGCGAAAGCCAGACCGCACTCAGTAAGGCAGGTGGCCCAGGTAGCCACTCATGGCACTGCACAATGGCACGCTGCCAGCTGCGCAACGTCTGCTGAAAAGCTTCTTCACGGGTATGCTGCTCCAGGGTGACCGCCAGTAACACAGCCACGCGAGGCAGCAGTGCAGGACGCGTATGCGCAAGCTGCTCAGCCAGCCGGGGCAACTGCTCCGGAGTATCCGTTCGCAGATACCAGCCCTGAGACGTTTCACGAAAGCGTTGTTCCGGTAAAAAAAGGGACACGGTATCCCCGGCAACCAGGATAACCGCACCGGTAAAGGTATCCGGCGGCAGAACATCATCAGCCAACTGTTCATGGGCCTCACCCGCTGACGGACGACGTTGCCACTGACGCCATAACAGCCCGCCAGCAGTAAGCAGAACAAGCAGGCTGAGCAGCCATTGCGTGCTGAGTGACACCATCAAAAAGCCGTTGACCAGCCAGAGGGACAGGATAAAGGTCAGCAACACCCAGGCATGGCGGAACACATAGCGCATGGGCATTATCCCGGTCCAATAATCTGCGCCACCTGACCATCCAGGAGCGTGGAGAACACGAACCACAACGCGACCAGCGCCATCAGACCCGCCCCCCATGACAGCCAGTACCACCACCGGCCACCACGCAACGTTGAGGGCCGTACCACCACAGGGCTGTCCTGGCTCAGGGTAAAGGGCGGTACCCGCTCCGCCAGCGCACGCACCACATCCTCGCGGCGCTCGTCGTCCTGCTCACGGTACTGACCGACAAAACCAAGCTGCAGGGTACGGTACAGGCAGGTCAACACCGCTGCATCCGGTGCAGGCGATTTAAGCAACTCACGGATTTGTGCCCAGAGGGCCTCACCGGCATCGAGACGGGAAAAGAAATGTGCCTGAAGCGGATCTTTCTGCCAGGTCCGGTACGCATCATCATCCTGCCCCCGGTTAAGTACGCTTTCATCCAGCAGAGCGCACAAGGCAAACAGCATCTGTTCACTTGCTGACTCACTGACCCCCGCTTCAGACAGCTGGCTGCGCATATCTGTGACCATCTGACGGGCGCGCCGGTAAAGCGCCTGACCGTCGGGGATCGGATGTCCGTTACGTAACTGGCAGGCCATCAGCCAGCCGGGATAAAATATCTGTTCAGTTCGGGTCACGGGAGCCTGTGTCATGAGCGTAATACCGCAAACAGTTCCAGCTTCACGTCCCCCAGCGACTCAGGGGTATAAAACGTGCAGTTGCCCGCGTCCAGCATCGCCCGGGCTGCATCGGTGTTCAGATCCAGCGCGAAATAGAGATTCTCCAGACGCACCGGAATAGCGGCAGGGACATGGCTGACGGGCTTTATCGCCATCCCGCTCATCGCCACGTTCACCACCTCCGACACATCATCGAAGCTGCCCGCCTTACACAACTGAGGGAAACGTGTCTGCAACTCATGTGCCGGCATCGATGAACGTACTGACAGCCAAAAATCGGCCCCCTCGCGCAGGCGGGCATCGTGCAGCGCCCCTTTCCACATCACCCCGTCCTGTTTCAGCTCAATGGCCACGACGCGGGAAGGTAAACTGGCTTCCAGCAGTTGATCGAGTAGCGTCAGCATGGGGTTAAAAACCTGTTCAGGGGTGTCATGCCGGTACGCGGGAATATCCCGGGCGTCGTGCTCCAGGGAAAACGTCAGCAGGCTCCCGGTCAGCCTGACCAGTTCACGGTACACCAGTTCAGGATGACGGTGAGGGTTCTCCAGCAGTTCGGTCAGCACCGGTTCGGCGCTATTGAGGGCGCTGAGCAGCCAGAACAACGATACGTCTGCCACGGCAAAATCCGCCAGACGGGCATTGCTTTCACGGCGCATACTCATCAGCCGCAGACGCCGGGCCTGCAGACGGTGTAATAAGTCACGCAGACGGGTAAGCAACGACGGCGCTGCCGACAGTGCCAGCATCGGTGGGATAAAGCCGGTATCACGTACCCATTGCCCTTGCGCATTACGCACCAGACGGGCCACCGGGCAGGTCAGCCAGGCGGTATTCTCCTGATGGGCAAGGCGCAACGTCAGCGCATGCCGAAGTACCGGAATGGAAGTCTGTTCATGACCCGCCAGCTCCTGCACCGTCACCCTGTCCGACTTCCAGCGGTGAGGACGTTCGCTGTCTCTGCCATCATCCAGATTCCCNCGCCGTTGGCGTTCAGAAGCGGCAGCGCCAGTACCACCCCGACAGACGCGCCGGTGATCCCCTGAAGATCGCACACGGGCGGCAGGTTCTCGCTGAGATCGGTATCCACCAGCGTACCGTCCGGAAAACGCACCACCAGGCGGGTGGCATTAAGACGGGAAAGTGCAAGCGCCCCGTCATCAAACTCCGCCGTAACCACGCCCCACGGACTGGCCAGCGCCATCCGGGCTACCGTCTCCGACACGTGGGCATCCCACAGTGCCTGCTGCTGAAACTGTTGTGGGGCCAGAAAAGCCCCGTCTTCCCATAACGGACGATAAATCTTCATGGTACCAACCCGTTATGCTTTGGCCTTCGGCATCTTGCTGACCAGAGACAGATTGACGTCCATCCCCTCCACCTGGAAATGCGGGACCGCAAAGAGTCTCACGCGGAAGAAGCCCGGGTTATCCTCAATGTCTTCCACCACAACATGCCCTTCGCGCAGCGGATGTGAGGCCTGCAGCGCATCGCCCGGATCGGTCATCTCGGTCACCAGACCGCTCAGCCAGCGGTTCAGCTCCTGCTCCAGTACGCGACGGTCTTTGGTGGTACCTATGTTCTCGCGCTGGATCACCTTCAGGTAATGGGCGATACGCGACATCAGGAAGATGTACGGCAGACGGGCATTGATACGGCAGTTGGCCGTGGCGTCCGGCGTGTCATACAGCGCCGGTTTCTGGGTGGAGTTGGCAGAGAAAAAGCAGGCAAAATCTTTATTTTTATAGTAACTTAGAGGAATTAACCCCAGATTTGAAAAATCAAACTCGCGGGTTTCGGAAATCATGATCTCAGACGGGATTTTGACCTGGCTGCCGGTACCGAGATCGAACAGGTGGATAGGCAGATCTTCCACGGCACCACCGGCCTGCGGACCACGGATCTGCACACACCAGCCGTTGTTTGCGAAACTGCGTGTCATGTTGGCAGCAAATGCGAAGGAGGCGTTCGTCCAGAGGTATTTGTCGTGGTCCGGGCCTTTCACTTCTTCCACGTAGTTGAAGCTGCGTACCGGGACGGTATCCGGGCCGTACGGCAGGCGCCCCAGCACGCGCGGCATCGTCAGGCCGATGTAGCGCGAATCATCACTATCCCGGAAGCTCTTCCATTTGATATATTCTGCGCGATCGAAGTAGTTGGTAACATCTTTGATCGCGGCCACTTCATCGATCGTGCTTTTCATGAAGAACGCCGGGCCCACCGAGCCAATGAACGGCATATGCGCGGCGGCTGCCACTTTGGAAATATTACGCAGCAGCGCGATATCCTGAGCACCGGCATCAAACTCGTACGCTGAAATCAGCGCCGCAATTGGCTCTCCACCGGGCTGGTCGTATTCCGAGCAATACGCGTGCTGGTATAATCCGCTCTGGATAATTTCCGGCGCATCCTCAAAATCTTCTCTTAATGATTCTTTAGATAAATCAAGCAGCTCTACGCGAATATTTTTCCTGAAGTCCGTTTTATCAACCAGGTGCTCCACGCCGCGCCAGAGGCTTTCCACCTTCTGAAACTCCGGATGGTGCAGGATTTTATCCAGGTCCTGGCTGAGTTGACGATCCAGTTCACCGATCATCTGATCCAGCAGGGCTTTATCCAGCTTATCGACTTTTTGCATACCCGACTGGCGTAACTGCTCCAGAAAGACACCCAGGGCAGCGGTCACACGCTGATTCGCACCAGCTTCCGCCATATCGGTTTCATCCTTCCAGGCGCTGATATCGCTGAGCTGTTCAACAGGTACAAGGTTGATTTTATTAAGTAAAGATGCATAGATCCCGGAAGACGGTTCCTGCTCCAGGACTTCAGCCGTCGCGGCGGCGGTATTCTGTTCTGCTGACATGATATTTATCTCGTGAAAGTAGGGGGAGCTCAGATGTCCTGCGGAGCCAGGGCGGCAATTTCAGCGCGAAGCTCATCGCTCAGGTCGGGGTTACGCAGGATTTCCAGCAATTCACGGCGGAAACCGGCGTCGTCCAGCAGATTGGCTCTGAGGTCCCGGAGCAGGTTGCGCATCGTCAGCATCGCCTGCAAACGCGGCACCTGCCGCGCAACCTGTTCCGGGGCGAAATCTTTCATGTGACGAAACGTCAGGTTTATTTTCTCTTCCATTTCCTGGCTGCCATGCGTATGCTGCACATCAAAGCTGACTGACGGTGCCAGTTCTGAAATCACATTTTGCATATTCAGCTTATTTATATTTATTTTATTTCGCTCCGCTAATGGCGCATCCTCGCGGCCATTACTGAAGTCTCCCGCCAGGAGCAATTTTAAAGGTAATTCCGATTTCTTCTGTGCCCCACCCGTGTGCAAATCCAGCTGCAAATTAATTCGGGCTTTAGGTATCTCAGACTGATACGAACTCATTATTTTGTTTTCCTTTGATAACCCACAACGGATGCAGGGGTGTTGGCTTTTCCTTCGGCCATGCTAGATCAATACTCTGCATCAGATCAATATAAAAGCACAAAAGATCTTGATAACGCGTATTTTAAGGCTTTTATTTCACAATGTAACAATGAAAAACAGATCTATACTCTGAAAACAAATGCACAGACAGAGTTTCCCTCTTTAAAAAATAACACCATCAACCTTATATACTGGTTAAATCAAATTCATCGAAAAAAATAATAGTGACGCCTTTAAAATAGTTAAAAAAAGTTAATGGTGAAATGAGTTGTTTCACAAACAAGACCGTTCAACACTTGCAAATCAAAACAGATAGAAAGTATTTAAAATAAATAAAATTCATTTGCAGTCTGTTTATAAACAATCATGAAGAAATCCTGGTTTTTATAAAAAACACCCGATAACAAAGCGCTCTTTCGTGAAGAAAAATATCTACGCCCGGCACGTATTCTTTTCAGTATGTTGTTTCTGAGTACCTTCACAGCGAGAGCATAAACCACCGGTATCCCCCAGTCAGTGGACCTTCGTTTCATGGGAACATAAAAATCGGGTGGTCGCCGGCAAAACGCGGGTCAAACAGACCGGCGGTGATCCGCAGACGCTACCTTCGTGACCGGGGCGGGACGTTGACAGCCTGTACATTGTCAGGCTGAACGGACAGGGGAAGTTTGAGTCATTCAACAAAGAAAGCGAGGGGCTGAACGGAGTAAGTGATCGTTGTCAGCACTAAAAAGACGAAGGGATCCGCCAGGATCCCTTCATTCATTGAGGAAACAGTAACTGTGTCGTGGTACGGTCAATCTTGCCGGAAGGTTTACCATCGGCACCAAAGTAACGGTCCTTGCGGCACACCTTCTCTTTAGTGTCACAATAAATCCCGTTCGCAAACGTAAACGCCGTGCGGTCAAAGTCTCCCTGCGCAGCCAGTTGCTTCCCTTTTTTCGCCCCCAGGTATTGCGTCGTCAGTACATCCGAAATCCCCGTCGCGTCGGCACAAAAATACACATCACAAACCACACCCTTTGCAGGTGAACGCAATGGGTTGTGTTCCGCGGCGCCCGCCAGTATGGGTGCACCACCTGCAAAGATGAATAACAACATCGTGATAATTTTTTTCATACGCACTCATTCTCATCCGGCGGAAAACGCATTATTTCACTCTGACAACGGCAGCCTGATGATAGTGTCAAGCTTCGCATTATTAGAGAGGCTCTCCGGCCACTCAGGGTTATCCCTTCATCGCAGGCTGGAAAACCAGAGTGGACCGCAACCGGGGCCTCGAGCCCCACACC
>NZ_JVEL01000483.1:0-11320 GCF_001076875.1 Serratia sp. 506_PEND | reverse complement strand
TATGGTGGGGTTCCCGAGCGGCCAAAGGGAGCAGGCCCGCTGCTGGCGCAAATCCGCCAGCCGCTGCGCCAACCTCAGGTCGGCAGTCTCCAAACCGTTATCCATCGTTCATACTCCGCTTAAAAATCCCATATAAGAGAAATAATCTCAAATTAGAGATATAGCAAGCGGATTTTAAAATGTCGCGCAGGAATAACGCCTGGATCACCGCGAACATCACCAGGTGAGGAGAAGAGTTCTAGCTCTCGCGCGAGGGCGGGGTTTGTACAAAATTTCCCGTTTCGGCCCCCGGCGGCGCGATCGCCGCGCAGCGCCAGGCGCTGAATACCGCCAGCAGCGGCGCCAGCGCGAACGCCAGGAACAGCCAACGCGCCGCCGATGCCGCGCCCGTCGCGCCGCCCGGATCGTTCAGCCCCGCCAGATTGACGATCATCCCGGCCAGCGCCGCGCCGAATGCGGTGGCGAACAGCTGCACCGTGGTAATTGAAGCGCCGGCGATATCTTTGTCCGCTTCAGGCGCCACCTGCAAAATGCGCGTCAGCAGGTGCGGCCAACCGAAGCCGATGCCGAATCCCACCAGCAATAGCGCAATGACGATCGGCGCCAGCGCCTGCCAGTGGCCGCCGGACGGCGTCGGCATCAGGATCGCCAGTGCCAGCAGGCCTACCAGCACAAACAGCGGCCCGCTGACGATCGCCCGGCGAATGCCCGCCCCACGCCAGCCGGAGCTGAGGATCTCGGACAGCGTCCAGCCGGCGGCCATGGCGGCGGCGATATAGCCGGAGATCAGCGGCGACTGACCGTGCAGCAGCTGCAGGAAATAGGGCACGAAGATTTCGCTGGTCATGCCGATCACCAGCAACGCGGTCGTGATGTACAACGCCGCCAGCGATGAGCCGCGCCGCAATGCGCCATGCGGCAACAGGCGGGCGCGCGCGTGCGCTTCACGCTTCATCAGCCAGGCCATCAGCACCAGCGAAAGCGCGATGCCCGCCAGGTTGATCCAGGCGCTGTGCGCCAGGCTGCCGGCGGACACCACCAGCACCGCCACGGTCAGCAACAGCAGTTGCGCAGTCGGCAACGGCGCGGCCGCCTGCTGCGCCTTGCCCTTGGGCAGGATCAGGAAGGTAAACGCAGCGTACAGCGCCATGATCGGCAGCAGAATGCCGAAGGCCCAACGCCAGGCGTGCAGCTCGGCGAAAATGCCGCCCACCGCCGGCCCCACCAGGGTGGCGATGCCCCACATCGCCGAGATAAGCGCCATGGCGCGCGGCCACAATCGCTGCTCGAACACCAGGTTGATCATCGCGTAGGAGAGCGCAAAGATCAGCCCGCCGCCGAAGCCCTGCACCGTGCGGCCGATCAGCATCACCGGCATGCTCGGCGCCAGCGCGCACAGCGCCGCCCCGGCGATAAAGAACAGCGAAGCCACCAGATAGGCGCTGCGTGCGCCATAGCCGCTGAGCAACCGGGCCGACAGCGCGGAGCCGAGGATCGACGCCACCACGAACAGCGTGGTGTTCCAGGCATAGAGATCCAGCCCGCCGATATCCTGCACCACCGAGGGCAGAATGGTGGTGGCGACCAGAATATTGATGGCATGCAGCGCCACGCCGAGCGAAAGCGCGATCGCACTGGCCGCATTTTTGCCGGAGAAAAGGTCACTCCAGCGGCTATCGTCATGGGTTATCACGGTTGTCGTCCTGTTTTCAGAGGAATGGCATTGAGTTGGTCATAAGATTGCGTTAAATTTAACAAGAGTTATCTTGGAATAAGTTAGGGCGAGGCGGAGAAATATGTCAAGAATAAACTTGGAAAATAGCGGCGGCACCGCACAATCGGTCAGTGACCGCTTGCTGACGTTATTGAAAACCCGCGGCCCGCAGCTAGCTTCTGACGCAGGAAAGGTGCTCGGCACCACCGGTGAGGCGGCCCGCCAGCAGTTCGTCAAGCTGGCGAAAGAGGGGTTGGTCGAAGCGGTGGCGGAAACGCGCGGCGTGGGCCGCCCGGTGCAGCTGTGGCATTTGACCTCGGCCGGCAACGCGCGCTTTCCCGATACCCATGCGGATCTGACGGTGCAGCTGCTGCGCACCGTGCGCGACAAGCTGGGCGAACAGGCGATCGACGTGCTGATCGAGAGCCGCGAGCAGGAAAACCGCATCAACTACAAGCAGGCGATGATCGGCGCCACCGAACTGCGCGAACGCGTGGCGCGCCTGACCGAGATCCGCTGCCGCGAAGGGTATATGGCCGAATGGCGCCAGGAGGAGGACGGTTCCTATCTGCTGGTGGAAAACCACTGCCCGATCTGCGCCGCCGCCACCGTCTGCCAGGGCTTCTGCCGGGCGGAATTAAGCATCTTCACCGAAGTGCTGCAGGCGCAGGTGGAGCGCGCCGAACACATTTTGGCCGGCTCGCGCCGCTGCGCCTACCGGATTTCCCGCCTGTAACACCGGTTTTTGCCCACGTTTTCAACCGGTACAGATTATTCTGCTTGTGCACCCCGCACCTTCCCTTCTAAGGTTGAACTAACGAACATTCAGGCAAACAGCGGGCCTCGCGCCCGCTCTGGCAAATCCGTCGGCGCTTAGCGCAGCGGCAGAGTAACCCCACGGGAGTTGAACGATGAAGAAGCCGCATGCCGGATTCTGGCTGGCGACGCTGGGACTGGGCGTTTGCTGGCTGCTGGCGCTGCTGACTCGCGATCGGCTCAACGGCATACTGCTGGCCGGCGCGGCGCTGGCGCTGATCTTTACCCCTGCCGCCCGCCGCAAAGGCGCGGCCCTGGCCGCCCTGGGCGGTATCGGCATGGATGGGCTGTGGAGCTACAGCGGCGTGCTGCACTACAGCGGGCAACACGGCCTGCCGCTCTGGACCATCGCGCTGTGGATCGGCTTCGGCTGCTGGTGGTATTGGTTGCTGGACGTCGTCAGAGCGGCCCCCTGGCCGCTGGCGGTGTTGGGCGCCGCCGTCGGCCCCTTCGCCTACGCCGTGTCCTGGAAGCTGGACGCCTTGTTGCCCGGCGTGCCGCCCGAGTTCATGCTGCTGCTGCTGGCCGTCGGCTGGTCGATTTACCTACCTGCCGTCAGCTGGCTGCAGTGGAAACAGCAAGGCCATTGAACGGCTTTCAGCCGCCGGAAAAATAATGCCGAAGGCCATTGCTTATCGGTTGCCCGATCGGGTTTACTGAGCGTTCTAATAATAATCATTCCCGCAAAATACAATCCTATGCTTAGCCAACAAAGCCGTAGCGTCCTGCCGTTGATCGGGGCGTTGTTCACGTTATATATCGTTTGGGGTTCCACCTATTTCGTCATTCGCCTCGGCGTCGCGCAGTGGCCGCCGCTGATGATGGCCGGCATTCGTTTTCTGATCGCCGGTATCGTGCTGTTCAGTTTCCTGGCCTGGCGCGGCCACGCGCTGCCGACGCTGAAGCAGTGGCTGGCCGCCGGCGCCATCGGCATTCTGCTGCTGGCGGTGGGCAACGGCCTGGTGACGGTGGCGGAACACCAACAGGTGCCGTCCGGCATCGCCGCGGTGATGGTGGCGACGGTGCCGCTGTTCACCCTCTGCTTCAGCCTGCTGTGGGGCATGCGCAACACCAAACTGGAATGGGCCGGCATCGCGCTCGGATTGGTGGGCATCGTGCTGCTCAACACCGGCAACAACCTGGTGGGCAACCCGACCGGCGCGCTGCTGATTTTGCTGGCGTCGGCCAGCTGGGCCTTTGGGTCGGTCTTGGGATCGCGCATCTCGCTGCCGGCCGGGCCGATGGCCGGCGCGGCGGAGATGCTGGTCGCCGGCGTGGCGTTATTGGCAGCCAGCCAGCTGAGCGGCGAGCGCCTCACTCAGATGCCGAGCACCGGCGGCTTTCTGGCGCTGGGCTATCTGATCGTCTTTGGTTCGATGCTGGCGATCAGCGCCTATATGTTCTTGTTGAAGAACGTGCGCCCGGCGGTCGCCACCAGCTACGCCTACGTCAACCCGGTGGTGGCGGTGCTGCTCGGCATCGGTTTTGCCGGCGAATCGCTGGCGCCGCGCGAGTGGCTGGCGCTGGTGATCATCGTGGCGGCGGTGGTGCTGGTGACGCTGGGAAAATACCTGTTCGCCCGTCCGGCCAACGTGCAGGCCATCGACTGCGAACGGCGATGATCACAAAGGGCGGTCTGCGGGCCGCCGTTAAAAACGATTCTTGTTTCACCCGGCGAAGGGGCTATAATTCCCGCTGTTCCAAGCAACCTGCGAAATTATTCCTATGCTGAAAAAAGCGTTCGTCATCGTCATCGCCCTGTGCGCCTTCGGTTCTCTGGGCGGCGTATTCCTCGCCGGGCTGAACATCTACACCCGTTCCACCACCCCGCACGAAGAAAGCGCGCCTGCCGGGGATGCCGCCGCTACGCCGGCGCAAACCGAAACCCTTCAGGCCAAGTGATCGTCCATCCAGCGCTGGCAGCGCTGCTGTAAAAAGCGCTGCAGCTGCCTGACGCGCTCCGACACCTGCGAACGATGCGGGCAGACCAGATTGATCGGCACCGCGTCGCTGCGCCATTCCGGCAACAGCTGCACCAACCGCCCGGCGCGAATATCCGCCGCCACGTCGATCGCCGACTTGCGCACCACGCCGTGCCCGGCCAGCGCCCAGCGCCGCGCTACCTCCCCGTCATCGGTAAAATAGCTGCCGTTCAGCGGCAGCTCGACCAGCTCCTCACCGCGCCACAGCCGCCATTCCACCTGCCGTTTGCCGCTGGGTTGATACACCAGAATGCTGTGCCGAACCAGATCGGCCGGCGTTTGCGGCGCGCCGTGCCGCCGCAGGTAATCCGGGCTGGCGCAGATCAACCGCCGATGCTGCGGCAAGATCGGCAGCGCCACCAGCGAAGAGTCGGCCAGCGGCCCGAAGCGCAACGCCACGTCCACCGGTTCGCGGAACAGGTCGGCCTGCCGATCGTTGATCAGAAGCTGCAGCTGAATATGCGGATGCTGCAAGCGGAACTCATCCAGCCAGCCGAGCAGCAAATTGCGGCCAAAATCCGACGGCGCGGAAATCTGCAGCACCCCGGATAGCCCCTGATGCTTCTCGCGGATCGCCTGCTCTCCTTCGGCTAACGCGCCCAGCGCCAGGCGCGCGCTGTCGAGATAGCGAGCCCCCTCCTCCGTTAACCTCAGGCTGCGGGTGGAACGCACCAACAGCCGCGCGCCCAACTGCTGCTCCAGCCTTTTCACCGCGATGCTGGCCGCCGCCGGCGTGATATCCAGCGCGCGCGCCGCGGCGGAAAAACTGCCGCCGTCCACCGTGCGGACAAACACCTCGAGATCGACAAATGAGGTCATGTATTTCCCTTCTTAGAGAGCCGGATTCACGGCGTATCGGATTGACGATAAAACGCCCAATGGTTATGATTAGATCATAATAAATGGAACTTTGATCAATGGATGAACACAACGGACTGGACTACATCCTTAGCCTGCATGGCACGCGGGTCAATCGTGAGGATGGCTATTGGTGGAAAATCGAGGCTTGGACGGTGACCCAAACGGCCTTTATCCCTCACGGCATCCGTTACAATTTAACCTTGCATGATAACCACAATACCCGGGTTTTTGGCATAGATAACGCGCATGCCATTAAAACACCCCGCAAAGGTAAATTTTCAGGCCGCGTCGTTTACGATCACCAACATGACTCCCCGACGGACAAAGGCTCACCCTACGAGTTTCATTCCGCCTATCAGTTGGTGGAAGATTTTTTTACCCGGATAGACGAAGTCATACGCAAGAGAGAAAACCGAGGTTGATGATGAAAGCACTGATTGGCGTGATGCCTGAAGAACTGATTCGCAAACGCACACTGGCGATCGCAAAAGGGGAATACCAGCCACAGGAACGTGAGCCCAAAGTGTGGTTTACGTCGATGATTGCGCTGGCCCAGGTGCTCAGCAACGAGAATATTGCCCTGCTGCGTCTGATCGACACTGCCTGCCCCGAGACCATCAGCCAGTTGGCCGAACTGTCGGGGCGCCAGGTCAGCAATCTGTCCACCACGCTGAAAACGCTGAGCGGGCACGGCCTGGTGGCACTGGAAAAACAGGGGCGTTCAGTGAAACCCCGAGCGCTGTTTACCGATTTCGAAATCATCGTGGATCAGAAGCTAAACGCCCGCTTTAGCGCGGCATGATCTTTAATATTTATTAATAAGTGTTTATCAGTAAGGCCGATTGTTAGGTGATTTTCAATCAGGAAAGATAGATCCCGTTGAAACTTACCTAAAAAGAGGCCTTAACATGACGATTCCTGACTCCCCCCTGAAACAAAAAAAGCTGGTGATCTTGGGCGGCACCAGCGGCATTGGCGCCGCGGTGGCCTACGCGGCGGCGGCGCGCGGCGCTGAAGTGGTGCTGGCTTCGCGCCGCCTTCCCCATGCCGGGGAGAAAAACGACGCGCTGCATCTGATGCAGGTCGATCTGACCGATGAAGCGTCGCTGCATGCGCTGTTTGCCGCCGTCGGCGCTTTCGACCATCTGGTGATCACCGCCGGGCCGTTGGTGGACGCGAAGCCGCTGGCGGAGACTGCTTTTGAGCAGGCGCAGGCCGACTTCAACGTCAAATTCTGGGGCAGCTTGCGCGCGGTGCAGGCCGCGCTGCCGACGCTGGGGCCGCAGGGCTCGATCACCCTGACCTCCGGCCAGCTGTCGCGTAAATACCTCAACGGTCAGTTGGTCAAAACCGCCATCAACGCCGCGCTGGAAGCGGTCGGCAAACAGCTGGCGAAGGAGCTGGCGCCGCGGCGGGTGAACGTGGTCAGCCCCGGCATCACCGCCACCGAAGCCTACGACGGCATGAGCGCCGCGCAGCGTCAGGCGCTGTTCGAGCGCGTAAGCGTCAGCCTGCCGGTCGGCAGGGTCGGCCAAGCGGCCGACGTCGCGGCGGGTTATCTGCTGGCGATGGAGAACGGCTTCGTCACCGGCAGCGTGATCGACATCGACGGCGGCGGCCTGCTGTAACGGCGGCTAGAGCGCCGTCACGCCCTGCGCGGCGGCCTGCTGTTCCAGCACGGTGATAATCTGGTAGGCCGAACGCGGCACCAGGCTGAAATCGCCGATCAGCAGGCGGTCGCTGACCGCCTCATCCAGCATCGCTCGGGCGCCGGCGCGCAGGATTTCCACCTGTTCCGGCGGCGTGCCGGCTGCGGTGATCAACGGCAGGCCCGGCACCGCCGCCGTGCGGCCGATGATTTTCAGCCCCTCCAGCGCCTGTGGCTGCGCGCGGCGCAGCAGTTCCATGCTGATCGAATCGATGGCGGCGATATCCGCCTGCCCGCTGCGGATCAGCTTCAGTGACTGATAATGCGCGCCGGAGGCGATAGCCGCCCCGAAGAATTTCCCGTCCTGCGCCAGCGGCGCGATCAGCGCGCGCAGGCCGTTGTAGCCGGACTGGGAATCGGTGCTGTTATACGCCGCCGTTCGGCCGCGAAAATCCGCCAGCCGCTCGCCGGGATCGTCCGCGCGCACCACCAGCCAGCTGCGGTAATTCGGCCCGTCGCACCCTTCCACCCGGTAGTGGTAGGTGCCGATTAGCTGCACCTGCGGCAAGGTGCTGACCAACGGATAACCGCAGGTTTGGCTGAGCAGCAGATCGTCGCGCCGCCAGTGCTGCGCCAGATCGTCCGGCCAGCTGAGCCGTTCCGGCGCCGCCGGCAACCCCAGCCGCAGCAGCTTGTCGCGCAACACCTGCCAGAAGGATTCGGCCTGCTCCCGGCCAACGCCGTACATCGGTAGAGACACCTGCATCATTTCCCCCTTACCCCGCCGAAGTGGCCGCCAGCGTCTGCTGACGCCAGGCGGTGAGATAACGCACCCAACGTTCGAACAGCATATCGGTGATAATAGCCAACAGCGCCACCACCGCCGCGCCCTGGATCACATAGGCGGTGTTAAACCCGCTCAGGCCGATGATGATCGGCGAGCCGAGCGTCTTGGTGCCTACGGTGGAAGCGATGGCCGCCGTGCCGATGTTGATGATCACCGAGGTGCGGATCCCGGCGACGATCACCGGCGCCGCCAGCGGCAGTTCAACCCGCCACAGAATTTGCCAGGCGCTCATCCCCACGCCGCGGGCGATCTCACGCGTGGCGGGCGGCACCGATTCGATGCCCGCCAGCGTGCCCTGCAGGATCGGCAGCAGGCCGTACAGCACCAGCGCGATGATCGCCGGCTGTTCGCTGAAGCCCATCACCGGCACCGCCACCGCCAACACCGCCACCGGCGGGAAGGTCTGCCCCACCGCCACCACCGTTTCCACCAGCGAACGAAATTCCCGGCCGCTGCGTCGGGTCACAGCCACGCCCGCCGCCACGCCGATCGCCACCGCGATCAGGCTGGAGATCGCCACCAGCGACAGGTGCGCCCCCACCAGCGCGATAAAGCTGTCCTGCTGATAAATAGGCCGCTCCAGATCGGGGAACCAGGCGGCGAACAAGCCGCGCAGATGATCCATGCCGAACACCAGCGCCAACAGCAGCGCCAGCGTCCAGGGCAACGGATCGCGCAGCAGGCGCCCGATGCGCCCGCTCATGACAGCGCCTGCCCGGCGATCAGATCGTTGAAATGCAACACCCCCAACGCTTCGCCCCGTTCATCCACCACCGGCAGGCAGTCGCTGCCGCGCGCCACAAACACCGACAGCGCCTCGCGCAGACTCATGGCGGCGGCGATCGGCTCNGGGCCGCACCCGCTCCGCCACCGTACCCAGCGACAGCAGCTTGATGCCGCGATCGCTGCGCCCGAAGAAATCGCGCACGAAGTCGTTGGCCGGTGCAGTCAACAGCGTCAGCGGCGTGCCCTGTTGCACCACCCGCCCCTGATCGAGCAACACCAGGCGATCCGCCAGGCCCAACGCCTCGTCGATATCGTGCGTCACCAGCACAATGGTGCGGCCGGAGAGCTGATGGATGCGCGCGATCTCCGCCTGCAGCGCCGCTCGGGTGACCGGATCCAGCGCGCCGAACGGTTCGTCCATCAGCAACACCTCGGGATCGGCAGCCAGCGCGCGCGCCACCCCCACCCGCTGCTGCTGCCCGCCGGACAGCTGGTGCGGATAGCGGCGGCGAAACAGATCCGGCTCCAGATGCAGCAGCTCCAACAGTTCGGTCACCCGATCGCGAATGCGCGCGCGCGGCCATTTCAGCAGCTGCGGCACGGTGGCGATGTTCTCCTCCACCGTCCAGTGCGGGAACAGACCGATCGATTGGATCGCATAGCCCATGCGCCGCCGCAGATCCTGCGGTTTGAACGACTGGATCTCTTCGCCGGCAAAGAGGATCTTGCCCCGATCGTGTTCGATCAGGCGATTGATCATTTTTAACGTCGTGGACTTGCCGGAACCCGAGGTGCCGATCAACACGGTGAATTCACCCTCGGCGATGTGCAGCGTGAGATCGTCGACCGCCGGCTTGCCCTGAAAAATTTTACTGACTTGCTCAAAGTGAATCATCGGCGCGATACGTCCAGGATTGAAACCCAAAATTTAAACAGCGAATCGACGATGACCGCCATCATGACCACCGGGATCACCCCCAGCAGAACCAGATCCAGCGCGCTGCTGAGCAGCCCCTGAAAAACGATGGCGCCAAAACCGCCGGCGCCGATCAGCGCCGCCACCACCGCCATGCCGACGGTCTGCACCGCCAGAATGCGCACGCCGGTCAGGAATAGCGGCAGCGCCAACGGCAGCTGCACGCGCAGGAAGATCTGCCCGCGCGTCAACCCCATGCCGGTGGCGGACTCAATCACGCCGGCCGGCACACTTTGCAGCCCCGCCACCACGCTGCGCACCAGCGGCAACAGCGCGTACAGCACCAGCGCCACGATCGCCGGCGCCATGCCGATACCGCTGACGCCGTGCTCCGCCAGCCAGGGCACCGCCGTCGCCAGCCCCGCCAGCGGCGCGATCAGCAGGCCGAACAGCGCGATGGACGGCACAGTCTGGATAATGTTCAGCGCGGAGAAAATCGGCCGCTGCCAGCGTTCGGAACGAAAGCACAGCACCCCGAGCGGCACGCCGATCGCCAGCGCCGGGGCCATCGTCGCCAGCAGAATGGTCAGATGCTGCAACAACGCGGCGTCAAACACCTCCTGCCGATTATGGTACTCCTTCAGCAGCGACAGCTGATCGAGCTGATGGCCGAACAGCAGCAGCGCCGGCGGCACCAGCACCAGCGCGTTGCCCAGCATCCGCCGCAGATGCGACGCGGTGAGGCGCGTCATGGCGTCGGCGGCGATCAGCAGGCTCAGCGCCATCGTCAGCCAGCAGCCGCTGCCCCAGGAGGTGCGCGCCAGGCGCGATCCCTCCTGCGCCAGACGCCCGGCGGCCTGCCCGCTGATCCAGAACGCCAGCGTCAGCACCCCGCAGGCGGCCAGCGCCGTCAGCAGCGCCCGTCCCCGCGTCGGCGGCAACAGGCTGAGGATCGCCAACGCCGCCAGCGGCAACAGCAGCCACAGCGCCGGGCCGTGCAGCAGGGAGAATAAGGACAGGCTTTTACCCGACAGCAGACGATTGGGGGCATAACTGAGGAACGGCAGGCCGAAGGCGGCCAGCAGCAACAGCATGAACAGCGTCAACAAGACGCGATGTTTTACGGCGATAGTCAAAGAAACGCTCCGGCTCCCTCGGTTTACCCCCTCTCCCGACGGCAAAGGGGGCACCTCGGCATTATCCCTTAACAAACCCTTTCTCTTTCAGGTAAGCGGCCGCCACCTGTTTGGCGTCCTGGCCTTCCACGGCGATCTGCGCGTTGAGTTTTTGCAGCGTCGGCCCGTCCAGCGAGGCGAATACCGGCTTCAGCAGCTCAGGCAGATTGGCATGCGCCTTCAGCGCCGCTTCGCGCACGATCGGCGCCGGCGCGTAGATCGGCTGTACGCCTTTCGGGTCCGCCAGCGTCTGCAGCCCCAGCGCCGCCACCGGGCCATCGGTGCCGTAGGCCATCGCCGCATTGACGCCGGAGGTCTGCTCCGCCGCCGCCTTGATGGTCACCGCCGTGTCGCCGCCGGCCAGGGACAGCAGCTGATCCTGATTCAGTTTGAAGCCGTAGGCGTTTTGGAACGCCGGCAGCTGTAGCGCGGCGAAATTTTCTGCACTGTTTAGCAGAGAATTTCGCACTCTAAGAACGTCAAAAAAATCACGATTTTGCACTATGCGAAATCAATCGCAAATGTTACTAACGATCAACTCACTGGCTCGCTGTCGATTATCACCGAGACAGTAAGTAACCCCCGTAGTGGTTATCGGCAGCCCCTCAAACGCTTTACGCATCTCCGGGATGTCG
>NZ_JVEL01000482.1:0-477 GCF_001076875.1 Serratia sp. 506_PEND | reverse complement strand
TGATTGTGTCACCGGAGCAGGACGTACTGAAAAAGGAGATGCAGGTGCCGCCGGTGGTGTATTTCCGTTCTGACGACGCCGACGGAAGTGTGAGCCCGGATCTGGCGCAGTTACCGACCGGCAGTATCATTGTGGGCCGGGAAAAAGGCACGCTTAAGCCGACGGTACTGAAAATAAAACAAAACAAGCCTCCACGTCCGGCGTGGTTCTGGTTTGTCAGCGGGATGGCGAGTTGCCTGCTGCCGGTACTGATGGTGGYCGGGTGGGTTCACTGGAGCGCACTGCAGTCTTYCCGMSAGCACGATGCCACCGCGATGCTGGAAACGAATGCGCTGACCTGGCCTGTTGCCCCTGATGCAGCCCGGCTGAGCGATGTGCGTCTGGCCCTTGGGGAACAGGCACTACGTGACATGGAGCCACAAATAAGCCGGGATTATCAGGCGCAGATGGCGCATGTGCAGCAGCTCTCGCCGCTGT
>NZ_JVEL01000001.1:0-3338 GCF_001076875.1 Serratia sp. 506_PEND | reverse complement strand
GGTGTGGTGGTCGCTGCTGCTGTGCCCCTGACGCTGGCTGTCGTCTTTGTAGTCATGGAGGCGTCAGGTAAAAACTTCGACCGTATTACCCTGGGCTCGCTCATCCTGGCCCTGGGGTTGTTGGTGGATGACGCCATCATTGCCATTGAAATGATGGTGGTGAAAATGGAGGAGGGGTACGACCGAATCAAAGCCTCAGCCTATGCATGGAGCCACACTGCTGCGCCGATGCTGGCAGGCACCCTGGTGACGGCCGTTGGCTTTATGCCCAACGGTTTTGCACAATCCACGGCGGGTGAATATACCAGCAATATGTTCTGGATTGTGGGAATTGCATTGATTGCCTCCTGGGTGGTGGCAGTGGTGTTTACCCCTTACCTTGGGGTGAAAATGCTGCCGGATATCAAAACGGTTCAAGGGGGGCACACCGCTATCTACAACACCCGCCGCTACAACCGTTTTCGTCAGTTGCTGGCGCGGGTCATCGCGCGAAAATGGTGGGTCGCGGCTTCTGTCGTCGCGGTATTCACCGTTGCGGTTCTCGGCATGGCGCTGGTGAAAAAACAGTTTTTCCCGACGTCTGACCGGCCAGAGGTCCTTGTGGACGTCCAGATGCCGTATGGCACGTCCATTGAACAGACCAGCGCCGCCGTGACGAAAATTGAGGACTGGCTGAAGCGCCAGAAAGAAGCAAAAATCGTGACGGCTTATATCGGGCAAGGGGCACCACGTTTTTATCTCGCCATGGCACCGGAGCTACCCGATCCCTCTTTTGCGAAAATTGTTATCCTGACGGACAGTGAGGGATCCCGTGAGGCGCTCAAGTTCCGTCTTCGCCAGGCTGCGGCTGATGGACTGGCTCCTGAGGCGCGAGTTCGCGTGACCCAACTGGTGTTTGGCCCCTATTCACCCTATCCGGTTGCCTTCCGTGTGACAGGATCAGATCCGACGGTATTACGAGGCATCGCGGACAAGGTGAAAATGGTGATGCAGGCCAGCCCGCTGATGAGAACGGTCAACACGGATTGGGGCTCACGCGTGCCAACGCTGCATTTCACCCTGAATCAGGACCGCCTGCAGGCAGTGGGGCTGACGTCAAATGCCGTGGCCCAGCAGCTTCAGTTCTTGCTTTCGGGTGTTCCGGTCACCGCGGTGCGCGAAGATATCCGTTCGGTGCAGGTCGTGGGACGCGCTGCCGGCGATATCAGGCTTGATCCGGCGAAAATAGAGGGTTTCACCCTGATCGGTTCTGCCGGGCAGCGTATTCCGTTATCGCAGGTTGGCGAGGTCGAAGTGCGCATGGAAGACCCGGTCCTGCGACGTCGCGACCGTATGCTAACCATTACCGTGCGTGGCGATATCGCCGAATCCCTTCAGGCACCTGATGTCTCCACTGCAATTTTCAAACAACTGCAGCCCATCATCGCAACGCTTCCGAATGGATACCGGGTTGAACAGGCTGGCTCTATTGAGGAGTCAGGGAAAGCGACCCAAGCGATGGTGCCGTTATTCCCTATCATGATAGCCATGACATTGCTGATCATTATCCTTCAGGTGCGTTCGATGTCGGCGATGGTGATGGTCTTTATGACCGCACCGCTGGGGCTGGTCGGTGTGGTGCCAACCTTGCTGCTCTTCAACCAGCCCTTTGGCATCAATGCGCTGGTTGGTTTGATTGCCCTGTCAGGGATCTTGATGCGCAACACGCTGATCCTCATCGGGCAGGTTCATCACAACGAGCAGGAAGGGCTTGAACCCTATCATGCGGTCATTGAGGCAACGGTACAGCGCTCCAGGCCTGTACTGCTGACGGCGATGGCGGCCATTCTGGCCTTTATCCCGTTAACCCACTCGGTATTCTGGGGAACCCTGGCCTATACCCTGATAGGCGGGACACTGGGTGGAACCATTATTACGCTGGTGTTCCTGCCTGCTATGTATGCCATCTGGTTCCGGATAAAGAGCCCAACGGCAACCTTGCCAACCGAAAATCATTCCACGGCTGAAGGATTAAAAAATGTCTGAACATAAAGCCGTTCTGATTACCGGCGTTTCATCAGGCATTGGCGGGGCTGCCGCCTTGGCTTTTAAAGCCAGAGGTTGTCAGGTATTTGGTACCGTCAGGGATATCAATGGCGCTTCGCCGTTGAATGGCGTTGCGCTGACAGAAATGGATGTTCGTCATTTAAGAAGCATGCCTAAGCGGGAATAAATTCAAGCCGATAGATGTGCCAGTTGTGCAATACGGCGCAACTGGCATGATTTTGATAGTACCGTAAGATATTTTTTCGTTTTCCAAGCGGACCTCGCGCATAGCGCGCTTCTCCTATAGATTGAAGCAACCTAATGACGTATAAAGCAAAGCAGTCAACCTCCGAGGCCGCTTCCCGTGATAAAAATTGTCGTGTATCTGATTATCGCCGTGACGATCGCCATTATTGCGGCAAGAGTCATCTTTCGTTTGCCGGATATTTCGCAGCGTTCGCCGCAGGCGGCGTTGCCGGCGGATCCTACCGCGCTATTGCCGGCGCGGGCCGCCGAACAGATGGCGGCACATCCCGGCCTGAGCGGCGTGGTGCCGCTGGTCAGCGGCCACGATGCGTTCGCCAGCCGCCTGGCGCTGGCGCGGATGGCGGAAAGGTCTATCGATGCCCAGTACTATATCTGGCATAACGACACCTCCGGGCAGATCCTGCTGAAAACCTTGTATGACGCCGCCCAGCGCGGCGTGCGCGTGCGGCTGCTCTTGGATGATAACGGCGTCGCCATGGACGAGACCCTGGCGGCGCTGAACGCCCAGGAAAACGTCGAGATCCGTCTGTTCAACCCCTCAACCGTGCGCACGCCGAAGTTGGCCGGCTACGCCTTTGACTTTATGCGCATGAACCGGCGCATGCATAACAAGTCTTATATCGTCGACGGCGCTGTGGCGATCATCGGCGGCCGCAACATCGGCGACGAGTATTTCCAGGTCGGCGACGAAAACTATTTCCTCGATCTCGACGTGTTGAGCGTCGGCAACGTGGTGGCGGAAACCGCCGAGGTCTTCGATCGCTACTGGAACAGCGCTTCGGTGTTTGGCGTTGAGCAAATTATCCGAGGCAAAGGCAATCTTTCTGCTTTCCTGACGCAGGCCACCGCGACCGAAAGCAGCGACCGGGCCCGCAAACTGGCGGTGCAGCTGGAAACCAGTGCGGTGCGTTTTCGCGATGGCGCCGTGCAGCCGGAATTCACTCAGGTCGAGCTGGTGGCCGACGATCCGGCGAAAGGGTTGGGTAGGGCTTCGCGCGATCGTTTGATGGTGACGCAGCTCAGCAAGATCATCGGCGGCGTCAACC
>NZ_JVEL01000481.1:797-1414 GCF_001076875.1 Serratia sp. 506_PEND | reverse complement strand
GGGTACTGGGTCAGCTTGGCCCCGACGACGTTCTCCCAGTCGATAGAGGTGTCGCCCAGCGGCATTGCCACCGTCAGCGACAGCTCGAAAGTCTCAATGCCAGAGCAGTAGCCCTTAGCGCGCCCGGTGGAGTTCATGGTCTTGACCAGCTTGCGGCCGGTGTTGTTGTTGACGTTGAACTCCGTCACCTCGACCTCGCGGCCGTTCACTTCGAGGACCACCGCCCCCATGTATGGAATTGCCATTGTGACTCCTTAGAGGATCATGTCGATGCGAGATGCAATCACATGCAGACCGCTGACGATGTTGGTCGGAATGACACAGTTCAGACGGCCGCTGTCTTGCTCGCTGTTCTGCACGAGGACGCCCGCCTTGTACTGGTCGACGTTCTCCACAATCTCCATATCTTCAAGCTGATACAGCACGTTGAGGATTTCCGAGCGCACAGCCCGGCCCACGCGCGGCGTGTTCTTCTGGCGCGGGAAGCGCAGCTCGATACGGGTATCGATCGCCAGGCGTACATAATCCAGCGAGCGAATGCTGGTAATGTCCAGCAGTGACGGGTCGGTGGCACCGTCGGCACTGGTGGTGTAGGTGCTGATAGCGCGCACAATCTG
>NZ_JVEL01000481.1:0-778 GCF_001076875.1 Serratia sp. 506_PEND | reverse complement strand
ACCTTGAGCGGTGTCACGCCGTTCCACAGCGCACTCTCAATCTCCGTTCCGCCCGGCTGACTACCCAGGGCGGTGACATCCAACCCGGTAATGGGCAGACCGTCATACGGCCGCGCCGGGTCGTCCTGGCTGGCCAGCACCGCGCCATAGCCGGCAGCGATGAAAGCATTGGGCAACTGCGAACCGTTATGCCAGGCGAGCGTGATGCGCCCCTCGTTCAGGTCACCGGCCAGCGTTGTGGCGGTTGCGAGCGTGCCGCGCCAGCCGGCTACGCCAACGGCACCGCGCTGCACTAAAGGGCCGGAGACCGATTCCAGGAAGGTACGCAGCGCCGTCAGCGAGTCGTCGCTGGAATACGGGTTAATCACCACGTTGAAGCCGGAGCCGTAGATAACGGCAAGTGCCGCCGAGACATCCGGGTCGCCAACGCCGGCCGTACCGGCCGCCACGGCAACGGCGACACCAGGGACGGTGGTTGCCGCACGCACCCCGAACTCATTACCGAACGTGCCCTTGTTACGGGCGGTCAGCGTGACCACACCGGCGGCGGCAGTGGCTGTCACCGGCAGATTCTTGTTGGCGTTGATGGCCGCAATGAGTTTTTTCGCCATCGCGTCCGGCGTGTCGGTGTTCGCGGCGGCGACATCAATACGTACACCGGCAATCCACACGCTGTTTTGCCCCGCGCCGGTGGCAGAGCCGGTCAAGGTGATGGTCGACGTCGCCGCAATGCCGCCTGTGCCGTTGTCATCAAGCGGCAGCACGAACAGCTGCAGGA
>NZ_JVEL01000480.1:0-951 GCF_001076875.1 Serratia sp. 506_PEND | reverse complement strand
TGATGTCGCAGTTTCAGGAAGAGAAAGAAGGCCAACGCCAGACAGCATATCAGGATGGTGTCGGCATCTGGACAATTTGCGGCGGTGTGACGATGGTCAACGGCCAGAAGGTTGTGAAGGGGCAGCGCCTGACCGCCGAGCAGTGCAAGCAGATTGACGCAGCAGAGCAGAAAAAGGCGCTCGACTGGGTAGACCGCAACGTCAAGGTAACGCTGACTGAACCGCAAAAAGTCGGCATCGCGTCATTCTGTCCTTGGAACATCGGCCCCGGAAAGTGCTTCACCTCCACCTTTTACAAAAAGTTGAACGCCGGCGACCGCATTGGCGCCTGCCGCGAAATCCGCCGCTGGATATACGACGCTGGTCGAGATTGCCGCATCCGCTCGAATAACTGCTACGGGCAGATAGTGCGGCGCGACCAGGAAGCCGAACTGGCTTGCTGGGGGCTGGATAAATGAGATATCTACCATCAGCGGTATGTTTCGCAGCGGCCGGTTATCTTGCCGCTCACGGTATTGATGGCTGGGGTTGGTTCCTGTTCGTCGGAGTGATTCTGCTATGAGTAAGTCTATGGGAACAATCGTGCTTGTGTTTCTGCTCATCAGCATAGCACTGGCTCAGTTGGCTTTTTACTTTCACGGCAACGCAGTAAAGGCTGGTGAGCAGGTTAAGCAGCAGGAAAAGACGCTGGCGCAGCAACAGTCACTGATAACGGCATTACGCGAGAACGCCGCCCGGAATAACTCGCTAATGGCCGAACAGCAACGTAGAGAGCAGCAGCTGCGCCAGCAGGGCGAAAACTACCAGAGGAAATATCGTGAAGCAACCAAGAATGACGAGTGTAGTCGGCGCGTTGCTCCTCCCGCTGTTATTGGCCTCCTGCGCGGAACAGACATCACCGCCGCCGCCGGCGCCGATCGTGCTGTTTCCCCCTGAATCGGTGTTCACCCC
>NZ_JVEL01000479.1:0-8780 GCF_001076875.1 Serratia sp. 506_PEND | reverse complement strand
TCGCGGGTTCGAGCCCCGTCCGTTCCGCCACTTAATTGATAAGCCCTGAGTCTCGACTCAGGGCTTTTTCATATCTGCATTTTGCGCTTTTCAGGCCGGAATTGTCCTTCCTTACCGCCTTACCCCCCCATATTGTTGCCGTTAGATCAAAAGTCTTATGCCGAACCAGGCGTTTTTGATCAATAAAAAAGTTGCCATAATCTTCCTCATACCACATCTACCTGTTAATGAGAGAAAACATTATGAGCATCCCTGCATTTGGTTTAGGTACTTTCCGCCTTCAGGATCAGGTTGTTATCGATTCTGTCAGCACCGCACTCGAGCTGGGCTATCGCACTATCGATACCGCGCAGATCTATGAAAACGAAGCGGCTGTTGGTCAGGCTATCGCTGCCAGCGGCGTGAAACGTGAAGACCTGTTCATCACCACCAAGATTTGGATCGCGAACCTGGCGAAAGGCGCGCTGATCCCAAGCCTGCAAGAAAGCCTGAAAAAACTGCAAACGTCCTACGTTGATCTGACGCTGATCCACTGGCCGTCACCCAACGACGAAGTGCCGGTTGCCGAATTTATGGCTGAGCTGCTGGAAGCGAAAAAGCTGGGACTGACTCGCCAAATTGGCGTATCTAACTTCACCATCGATTTGATGCAGCAAGCGATTGACGCGATTGGCGCCGATGAAATCGCCACCAACCAAATCGAGCTGTCACCGTTCTTGCAGAACCGCAAGGTGGTAGAATTCGCGCAGCAGCACGGCATCGCCATCACCTCTTACATGACGTTGGCCTACGGCAAAGCGCTGCAGGATGAAACGATCAAAAGCATCGCCGCTCGTCACAATGCAACTCCAGCACAGGTTGTCCTGGCTTGGGCACTGAAACTGGGCTATGCAGTTATTCCTTCCTCGACCAAGCGTGAAAACCTGGCGAGCAACCTGTTGGCGCAGCAACTGACGCTGACCGACGAAGATATGGCGCAGATTGCCGCACTGGAGTGCAACGGCCGTCTGGTTAGCCCGGAAGGTCTGGCGCCAAACTGGGATTAATCATTCCTCGCAGTAGTCAGCATAAGGCGCCCATTGGGGCGCCTTTTTTATCGTTTCAGGTATTCACTCACAAAATCAATAAAGCTGCGCAGACGGTTGCTGACGGCGCTGTCGCTGTAATAAACCGCGTTGATCGGCATGGCGACCGGCAGTGTCGCTTCCACCAGAATCGGAACCAAATCTCCACGTTTGATATCTTCGTCGCTCATAAAGTCCGACAGGCAGGCGATACCGTTGCCATGCAGACAGAGATGGCGCTGGGTTTCTCCGCTATTGGTCGTCAAGCCTGGGGTGATTTCCAACTGGCTGCCATCTGAACAAGCCAGTGGCCAGCGGTTCAGGCTGGGCAGGTCGTTGAAGCCGATGCAGCAGTGATGTGCAAGATCTTCTACCGTTAGTGGCGTGCCGTGTTGAGCCAGATAGGCGGGAGAGGCGAGCACATGCCGATAGCTGGTCATCAGTTTGCGTGCTTTCAGGGTGGAATCGGTCAGTTCGCCTACGCGGATTGCGATATCCACTTTTCGCTCGATCAAATTGATAAAGTTTTCCGAAGACACCAGCGATAGCGACATTTCAGGATAACGTTCGCGGAACTCCGCCACTAAAGGCGTCAGCATGTGCAGCACCACCGGCGTTGCCGCGTCGACGCGCAGCAGGCCTTGCGGACGCTGGCGGCTTTCCATCAGCGCATTTTCCGCCGCGGCCATGTCGTTCAGTACCTTCTGCACCTGGCGAAAGTAACTCTCTCCTTCCTGAGTCAGGCTGATTTGGCGCGTGGTGCGGTTGAGCAACGTCACGCCCAGTTTGCTTTCCAGTTTTTTCACCGTTCGGCTGACTACGGAGTTCGCTTGTTCCAGGCGTTCGGCCGCTCGGCTGAAGCTGCCGCTTTCCACTACGGTGACAAAGGTGATCAGCTCGTCTGAGTTTGCTTTCATTTTTGCTCCGATAGCAAAGTTAATTTGAAATTTTGAGCATTTTTATCATTTAAGCATAGGCCGATAATAGCCGTCATCAACTTGAATGCTATTTCGGAGTAAAAAATGCCACTCGCATTACTTGCCTTAACCATCAGCGCTTTTGCTATCGGCACGACCGAGTTCGTGATTGTCGGGTTGATCCCGACTATCGCGGAACAGCTTGGGGTGACCGTACCGTCCGCTGGATTGCTGGTGACTATCTATGCCCTCGGCGTGGCCATTGGCGCGCCGGTGCTGACGGCCCTGACCAGCCGTATACCGCGCAAGCTGCTGCTGGTTGGCCTGATGGCGCTGTTCACTCTCGGCAACCTGCTGGCCTGGCAATCACCCAGCTATGAATCGCTGGTGATTGCCCGGTTGTTGACCGGCCTGGCGCACGGCGTGTTCTTCTCTATCGGCTCCACTATCGCGACGAGCCTGGTGGCGAAAGAGAAGGCGGCTTCCGCCATCGCCATCATGTTTGGTGGCCTGACGGTGGCGCTGGTGACCGGCGTACCGTTAGGGACGTTCATCGGCCAGCAGTTTGGCTGGCGTGAAACCTTCCTGGCCGTTTCTCTGATTGGCGCGGTCGCTACGGTGGCCAGCATTATTCTGGTGCCGAACAATATCAAGAACCAGGGCAGCGCCGGCGTGCGGGAACAGATGAAAGTACTGACCCATCCTCGTCTGCTGCTGATTTACGCAATTACCGCATTGGGATACGGCGGAGTCTTCACGACTTTTACCTTCCTTGCGCCGATGATGCAGGAACTGGCGGGCTTCTCTGCTCCGACCGTGAGCTGGATACTGTTGGCTTATGGCGTCGCGGTGGCGGTGGGTAACATCTGGGGGGGCAAGCTGGCCGATCGCCATGGGGCGGTGCGTGCGTTGAGCTTTATCTTTGCCGCGTTGGCCGTTTTGTTACTGGTGTTTCAGTTTACCGCCAGCCACAGTATCGCCGCTTTGCTGACGGTGATTGCGATGGGCGTGTTCGCTTTCGGCAACGTGCCGGGGCTGCAGGTCTATGTGGTACAAAAAGCCGCGCAATACACGCCAAATGCGGTGGATGTGGCGTCCGGTCTCAACATCGCGGCGTTCAACATCGGCATTGCGCTTGGTTCGGTGATTGGCGGCCAGACCGTTGCCTCGCTGGGGCTGGCACAGACCCCCTGGATTGGCGCGCTGATCGTGGTGGTTGCATTGTTGCTGGTTAGCCTCAGTGGCCGTCTGGATAAAAAGTCTCAGCGGCAAACAGCTTGATAGGCAACCATTACTGCCTGGCCCGCGTTTTGCGGGCCTTTTCGCATTTTTCACCTATTATCCCCCCACCTTTACACAGCTATACCGTCAGAAGATTGAAATCGCTGCAGGTGGCCCCTATAACTGAAAAGGTGATGCCCGCAAAAGCCATGCCCTCTATGCGGGGTAGGCGTATAATCAATTCATCGTTGGCGAGTCTTCATCGCCAGTTTTCATGTTACTGGGTAATAGGCGAATCGCGTGCCGAAACGAACTTATGCAATGCGGTATGTTGCAGGTCAGCCAGTTGAGCGAATCTTTCCTGGCGCCGTTAACCAGCCGTTACCGCCAGGGGCGGCGCTGCCGACGACCGGCGCCTTGCGCGTTATGGTGTGGAATATTTTCAAACAGCAGCGAGCCGACTGGCTTTCGGTGCTGAAAAACCATGGCAAAGACGCGCAACTGGTGCTGTTGCAAGAGGCGCAAACCACGCCGGAGCTGGTGAGCTACGCTACCGCCAACTACCTGGCGGCCGATCAGGTACCGGCCTTTGTGCTGCCGCAGCACCCTTCCGGCGTGATGACGCTGGCGGCCGCTCATCCTGTTTACTGTTGCCCGCTGCGCGAGCGAGAGCCGCTGCTGCGGCTGTCCAAGTCGGCCCTGATCACCGTTTATCCGCTGTACAACGGCGAGCTGTTGATGGTGGTGAACATCCATGCGGTGAACTTTAGCCTGGGCGTCGACGTCTACAGCAAGCAACTGGGGCCAATCGGTGAGCAGATCGCCAGCCACCGGGGGCCGGTGATCATGGCCGGGGACTTCAACGCCTGGAGCCGCAAGCGCATCAATGCGCTGTATGACTTCGCCGGAGAGATGGCGCTGCGCGAAGTGAGCTTCGCCGACGATCATCGCCGCAAGGCCTTCGGCCGTCCGCTGGATTTCGTATTTTACCGCAATCTGGGGGTGGTGGAGGCGTCGGTATTGGTGACCAGCGCGTCGGATCACAATCCGTTGTTGGTGGAGTTCCACCCGGAAAAAGACTCTCCCGTCTGGTGAATCGCAGGTAATAAAAAAGCACCCCGCAGGGTGCTTTTTTGTGCCGGAAACTTAGGTATCCGGCGTTAGCTTGTTGCCGACAAACAGGGTCAGCTTCAGACCTGGCTGCAGGTTGCCTTTGGCGAGCGTTGAATTCCAACGCATCACGTCGTTAATATCGACGCCGTGACGACGTGCGATACTGGCGAGCGAATCACCTTTACGAACCTGGTAGGTGATACTGCTGTTACTGCCAGTATTGCTGGCCACTTGCAGGGTTTGCCCAACTTTTATGGCGCTCTTGGCGCGTAAGTTGTTCCAACTCTGCAAATCGCTGGTCTTAACGTTCAGCCGCTTGGCAATGCCCGATAAGGTGTCGCCGGAGCGCACTTTATACGAACTGCCACCGGTCAAACCGCTGTTCTTCGCCAACTGCGTCGTTGGCTGAGTCACGGCGATCTGGCCATCGGCCAGCGAGTCTTTCAGTTGCTCGGCATGTCCTTTGGGAACCATGATGTAATGGGGCCCGTTGGGTGCCGTAACGCCTTTTTTGTAGCCTGGGTTATACGCTTTCATCTTGGTGACTGAAAGTCCTGCCATCTCAGCCGCCTGAGTCAGCTGGATCTGCTGTCCGACATCAATACGCGCCAGCGCACGGGTTTCATCCGTTTTCGGGAGTTTCACGCCGTACTTCTTGCTGTTCTTGATGATGTCGCTCAGCGCCAGCATTTTCGGGACATAGATTGACGTTTCACGCGGAAGCGACAATGCCCAGAAATTGGTTGGCTTACCCTGGCGTTTGTTTGCCTTCACCGCTTGCATCACGCGGCCTTCACCACTGTTATAGGCGGCTACGGTCAGTAACCAGTCGCCGTTAAACATGCGGTTCAAGCGCTGCATCATGTTAAGCGCAGCGGTTGTTGAGGCGACGACATCGCGTCGACCGTCATACCACTGATTGTTTTTCAAACCATAATTGCGACCCGTTTGCGGCACGATTTGCCATAGCCCTGCGGCGTTGGCACTTGACGTGGCGTGTGGGTCAAAAGCGCTCTCCACTATGGGTAGCAGTACCAGTTCCATCGGCATATTACGTTTCTTAATCTGCCCGACTATCCAGTACATGTACGGCTCTGCCCGTAATGTTACATCGTGGAGATAGCTCTTACTTTTTAAGTACTTTCTTTTCTGATCACGGATCCGGGAATTTTCCGGAACCTCCATCTTCAGCTCGTCGCTAATGAAGTTCCACAGGTCCTGTTGCGCGGCGGGGCTGTTGTTATCCAACCACCGCGCCGAGCTCGCTCGGCCATTTGCTGTGTACTCTCCTGCTTCACCATCTTGACCAGCCGAAGACAAACTCTGTGCATGCTGTTCTGGCGCCGGTGCGTCCTGCCTGGACGACTGGCAACCCACTAGCAAGACTGAGGCGAGAAATATCGCTTTAGCCTTCATGTGTGTGTCAATGTAGTTGCTTAAAAGACGAGCAATAATACTTTGCTTCGCCAAATAACACAACTAAAAGCTTAGAAGTTATCTTTCCGCAGGCGTAATTCGGAAAAAACTGAATGAAGGCTTTGGGGTGGTGAATTAAAGCCTAATTTCTTTTGTAAATCAGTGTCATGGCAGCGTAAAAATAGGTTAATTTTGCGCTCTAATTGCAATGTAGTCGGCACGCTGGCTTGGCCTTTTGCCCTTAACGCTTCAACATGTTGTTGATATGTTTCAATCTCTCGATCTTCCGGCAAAATAGCCCGCGCAAACTTAAGATTTGAAAGAGTATATTCATGCGCGCAGCAAATTAAGGTGTTATCGGGAAGTTGCGCGAGTTGTTGAAATGAGTCGTACATTTGTTTGGCGGTGCCTTCAAACAGCCTGCCGCAGCCGGCGGAGAAAATGGTGTCGCCGCAGAACAGATAAGGGGCACTATAGAATGCCACATGGCCCAACGTATGACCGGGAACGGCGATAGTCTTGTAGTGGCGGCCATCGATGTCAAAGGTGTCGCCGTCGCGGACGATGTGGTTGGCGCCTTTGTCCGCGGTTTCTTGCGGCCCATAGACGGCCAGGCCGGGATACTGCGTCACGATCTGCGCCACGCCGCCGACGTGATCGTGATGATGGTGGGTCAGCAGGATCGCCGCCGGCGCCAGCTGCAGGCGCTGCAACGCTTCAAGTACCGGCTGCGCTTCACCCGGATCGACGATAATGCAGCGCCCCTGTCGGTCATCCAATAACCAAATGTAATTGTCCTGGAAGACGGGAATGCTGATAAGATTCATGGTGTACCTCTCGTTGGCAACGGCTTGAAAGAAGATAATAAATCATGAAACCAGCCCATACTCTACAAAAGCTCACCGGCCCGCAGTCCTGGGCTGAGCTGCCGTGGGGGGAGTACTATCGTGAAGCGCTCGAGCGGCAGTTGCAACCCTGGTGGCCCAAGCTGTTCGGTTTCCATCTGCTGAAGATGGGCATGCTCAGCGCCGAGCTGGCCACGGACAAATGCGCAATCTCCCACCAGGTTAACGTAGGGCTGGAGGGGGAAGGGCTGCAGGTGGTTGCCGATGCTTATCAACTGCCGTTCGCCGCCAAGTCGGTAGATGCCTGCCTGCTGGCGCATACGCTGTCCTATGCGGACGATCCGCACCGCATGCTGCGTGAAGTGGACAGGGTGTTGATCGACGACGGCTGGTTGGTCATCAGCAGCTTCAATCCGTTCAGCCTGCTGGGATTGGGCAAGCTGGTGCCCGGGTTGCGTCGCCGCCAGCCCTATGTCAGCCGCATGTTTACCCAGATGCGGCTGCTGGATTGGCTCAGCCTGCTGAATTACGAGGTGTTGCACCAGGCGCGTTTTCACGTGCTGCCGTGGCACCGCAAGGGCGGCAAGTTTTTATGTACCCATTTGCCGGCGCTGGGCTGCATGAGCGTGATTGTGGCGCGTAAGCGCACCTTGCCGCTGACGCCTACGCCGATGAAACTGGGGGCGAGAAAGCCGTCTCTCAGCCGCGCGGTGGGCGCGACCAAGAGCTATCGCAAGCTGCCTTAGGCTTCCGGTTGGTAACCGACGTCTTCCTGCGTCGGTTTGCCGGCCGCTTCGCGCGCCAGCACGTCACAACGTTCGTTCTCCGGATGGCCGGCGTGGCCCTTGACCCATTCCCATTTCACCTCGTGGCGCTGAATGGCCTGATCCAGCCGCTGCCACAGATCGACATTTTTGACCGGTTTTTTGTCGGCGGTTTTCCAACCGCGTTTCTTCCAGTTATGGATCCAGCTGGTGATGCCCTGGCGCACGTACTGGCTGTCGGTGCTGAGCGTCACGGCGCAGGGGACGGTCAGCGCTTCCAGCGCCACGATCGCCGCCATCATTTCCATGCGGTTATTGGTGGTCAGACGAAATCCTTCGCTGAAGGTTTTTTCCGTCTGCTTATAGCGTAGTATCGCGCCGTAGCCACCGGGGCCGGGGTTGCCAAGGCAGGAGCCGTCGGTGAAAATTTCTACCTGTTTGAGCATCTCTGGTAGACTCTTCCTATCAGTTTTATAAAAGCCAAGTCTGACATAAACGAGCGCTGTGAGCACTGCAATATGATCTCTACAACCACCAGACAGATTGTCCTCGATACCGAAACCACCGGTATGAACAAGCTTGGGGTGCACTACGAAGGGCACCGTATCATCGAAATCGGTGCGGTGGAGGTGATTAACCGCCGCCTGACCGGGCGCAACTTCCACGTTTACATCAAGCCGGATAGGCTGGTGGATCCGGAAGCCTACGGCGTACACGGCATCAGCGACGACTTCCTGGCCGACAAGCCGACCTTCGATCAGGTTGCCGAGGAATTCCTCGACTTTATCCGCGGCGGCGAGCTGGTGATCCATAACGCGGCGTTCGATATCGGCTTTATGGATCACGAATTCCGCATGTTGCAGCAGGGCATCCCGAAGACCGAGACCTTCTGCACCATCACCGACAGCCTGTTGATGGCGCGTCGCCTGTTCCCGGGCAAACGCAACAACCTCGATGCCTTGTGCAGCCGTTATGAGATAGATAACAGCAAGCGTACGCTGCACGGCGCATTGCTCGATGCCGAGATCCTGGCGGAAGTCTATCTGGCGATGACCGGCGGTCAGACCTCGATAGCGTTCCAGATGGAGGGGGATACCCAGCAAAATGACGCCGCGCAAGAAATACAGCGCATTGTCCGTCCGTCGACGGCGATGAAAGTGGTCTACGCCAGTGACGAAGAAGTGAAGGCGCATGAGGCGCGTCTGGATCTGGTGGCAAAAAAGGGCGGTAGCTGCCTGTGGCGCGGGGCGCCGGCGGAATAACGGCGTTTTTGCGTGAAAAAACCTCACCGGATGAATCTTCGTTGAAAAACTGTGCAAACGGTTCATTTGCGGAGAAAAAGGCGTTGACGGAACCGAGAGGCGTCCGTAATATGCGCCTCGTTCCCCCGCAAGAGGGAATGGCGCGGAGCGGTAGTTCAGTTGGTTAGAATACCTGCCT
>NZ_JVEL01000478.1:0-492 GCF_001076875.1 Serratia sp. 506_PEND | reverse complement strand
TCTGAGGAATGGTTGTCGGGAGACGTCCGGTGTCACTGAATCATGGACATGCCGGTTCTCCTCAGAGGATAGGGATTTCCTGTTAAAAATTACCGGCCACGTATCATCAGGCCGGCTGAATTTCAGCGTGCAGGTACGTTCAGCCCCGGCTGCAGCCGAAGTTACGCTCACCGTCACCGGTCTCTTTGGTTTCGCGTTTGGCAAGGTAAGCGGCCTGCGCCAGTGCCTGTTGCAACTGAGCATCATCACCGCGCGTCAGCCAGGACACCGGGTGCTTCGGGAAGCGGGCCAGAACGGCATGAGCCTGCGCATCCACCTTCAGGGCGCTGCACCACGCCTGTTTAATCATGCCGGCGAGCGTTTCCGGGTCCTGGTAATCCCCCGGCCCGCACCACGTATCTCGGTTCAGCAACAGCACCGCGTGGTAGTGCTTCTTCCCTTTGATTTCGCCGAACTCCCGCGCCCAGACAAAGCGCAGCGTGGTCGGCCAGA
>NZ_JVEL01000477.1:0-4525 GCF_001076875.1 Serratia sp. 506_PEND | reverse complement strand
CGCAGCCTGGGCAAAGCCGGCGCGGGCCTGCGGCTGGCTCTCGGCGAACGGCAGATAAGGCTTGATGTCCACCACCGGGGTGCCGTCGACCAGGTCGAGGCTGCCCAGTTCCAGCGCCACTTCACCGTTTTTCACCCGCACGCCTTTCAGCTCAATGAGCGACATGCCGAGCGGGTTGGGGCGGAAGGTGGAACGGGTGGCGAACACGCCCATGCGGGCATTGCCGCCTAAACGCGGCGGACGCACCGTCGGGCGCCAGCCGCCTTCCATGGTTTGATGGAAAATGAACATTACCCACAGGTGGCTGAAATCGCTGAGACCGCGCACCGCTTCCGCCTGGTTGTAGGGCGGCAGCAGCAGCAGTTCGCCGCCGCCGTCTTCGACCAGCCCCGGTTGGCGGGGCACGGCGAATTTCTCTTTATACGGCGAGCGGATCACGCCGATCTGCTCGAAAACGAATTCGGTCATTTGGACGAGACGTTAAGCGCCGAGCCCTGGCAAACGGCCTGCTGGTAACAACCGGCGACGCCGCTGACAATCTGGCAGTCGTGCAGCAGCACGGCGTTGGCCTTCATGTAAGACGCACGGATTTGCATGCGTTTACGGGCGGTAGCCAGATTCGGTGGGGAGTCTTGCACGGTGGTTTGGCACGATTCGCCGGACACTTCACCCAGATCGCGGAACGGCTTGCCCACGAGTTCTTCTGCACTTTTATACAGTTTTACCGGAGCGGGGCGGGCGGCCGGCGTGGTCTTGGCCGGGGCGGTCGTGGTCGGCTTGCTGGTGCTGTTTGTTGAGGATGGCGCGATACGTTGCGATGAACATCCGGCCAGCGCGAGCGCTAACAAACAGAGAGGTAAAACACGCATTGAGATTCCTCTGCCTTAATGAAAGTGGCGCTATTGAAGCAATCTATGGCGGAAATAACAAGACGGGCCTTGGCCCGTCTTGCAATTATAGGAATAAAATGGGTGAATAAGCGCTTACCAGCCTTTCACCGCACCGCCGTTGAAGATTTTGTTGGCGGCGGCGTCAACGTCGTCAGACTGATAGGCCTGCACGAATTTCTTCACGTTTTCCGCATCTTTGTTATCTTCGCGCGCAACCAGCAGGTTGACGTAAGGCGAGTCTTTATCTTCCACGAACAGACCGTCTTTCGCTGGCGTCAGGCCGATCTGGCTGGCGTAGGTGGTATTGATCACCGCCAGCGCGATCTGCTGATCGTCCAGAGAGCGCGGCAGCTGAGGCGCTTCCAGCTCAACCAATTTCAGGTTTTTCGGGTTCTCGGTCACGTCCAGCACGGTCGGCAGCAGGCCAACGCCGTCTTTCAGTTTGATCAGACCGACTTTTTGCAGCAGCAACAGCGAACGGCCCAGGTTGGTCGGATCGTTCGGCAGCGCGATCTGAGAGCCCTCTTTCAGTTCGTCCAGCGATTTGATTTTCTTGGAGTAACCGGCGATCGGGTAAACAAAGGTGTTGCCGACCGGCACCAGCTTGTAGCCGCGATCTTTGATTTGCTGATCCAGATATGGCTTGTGCTGGAAAGCGTTCAGGTCGATATCGCCTTTGCTCAACGCTTCGTTAGGCAACACGTAGTCGTTGAAGGTGACCAGTTCAACGTCCAGACCGTATTTCTCTTTCGCCACTTTCTGCGCCACTTCAGCCACTTGCTGCTCTGCGCCGACGATTACGCCGACCTTGATGTGGTTCGGATTCTTTTCATCCTGGCCACAGCCCGCCAGAGCCAGCGTGCCGATCAGTGCGCCAATTGTCGCGATGGATTTAAATGTTAACGACATATCCCTTCCTCATTAGACTCGCATTAATATGCGGTGAAATTATTTATGGGTAACGGCTTTGACGATGCGATCGCCGCAGAATTGGATCAGATAAACCAAAACTACCAGTAATACTAATACGGTATTCATAACTGTGGCGTTATAACCGATATAACCGTATTGGTAACCGATTTGGCCCAGACCACCGGCGCCGACCGCGCCGCCCATGGCGGAGTAGCCCACCAGGGTGATCAGGGTGATGGTCGCGGCGTTGACCAGGCCCGGCAGGGCTTCCGGCAGCAACACTTTCTTGATGATCTGCATCGGCGTGGCGCCCATGGCGCGCGCCGCTTCCACCAGACCGGACGGGATCTCCAGCAGGGCGTTTTCCACCATGCGCGCGATGAACGGCGCGGCGCCGACGGTCAGCGGCACGATGGCCGCCTGCAGGCCGATCGAGGTACCGACGATCATGCGGGTAAACGGAATCATCCAAACCAGCAGGATGATGAACGGGATGGAACGGAAGATGTTCACCAGCCCGGACAGGATCTTATACAGCGAATTGTTGGCGATGATCTGCCCCGGGCGGGTGACATACAGCAGCACGCCTACCGGCAGGCCGAGCACGAAACCGAAGAAGCCGGAGACAAAGGTCATCATGACGGTTTCCCACACGCCACGCGCCATCAACCACATCATTGCCTCAGACATAACCCAGAACCTCTACTTTTACCTGATTTTCTTGCAGGAACTTAATCGTCGCCAGCGCGTCTTCGTCGCTGCCGTGCAGCTCCGCCAGCATCACGCCGAATTTTACGCCGCCGGCATAATCCATCTGGGCGCTGATAATGTTGTTGTTCACGTTGAAGCGGCGAGCGGCTTCAGACAGCAGCGGCGCATCGACCGACTGACCGGTGAACTCCAGGCGCAGCAGCGGCTGACGGTCGCCCTGGCGCTCCGGCGACAGGCGCGCGGCGTAGTCGTCCGGAATATCCAGATGCAGCGTGGACTGAATGAACTGCTGGGCCAGCGGGGTTTTCGGGTGTGAGAACACTTCGCTGACGCTGTCTTTTTCGATCAACTGCCCCTGGCTGATGACCGCGACCTGGTCGCAGATGCGTTTCACCACGTCCATTTCATGGGTGATGAGCAGAATGGTCAGACCCAGACGGCGGTTGATGTCTTTAAGCAGTTCCAGGATGGAACGGGTGGTGGCCGGATCCAACGCGCTGGTGGCTTCGTCGCACAGCAGCACTTTGGGATTGCTGGCCAGCGCACGGGCGATCGCCACGCGCTGTTTCTGGCCGCCGGACAGATTGGCCGGGTAGGCGTCGTGTTTGTCCGCCAGGCCGACCAGCTCCAGCAGTTCGGTCACGCGCTTTTTGATCTCGGCGCGCGACGTATTGTCCAGTTCCAGCGGCAGCGCCACGTTGCCGAACACCGTGCGGGAAGAGAGCAGGTTGAAGTGCTGGAAGATCATGCCGATTTGGCGACGGGCGCGCGTCAGTTCGCTTTCCGACAGAGACGTCAGATCCTGGCCATCGACCAGCACCTGGCCGGAGGTAGGGCGCTCAAGCATGTTGGCGCAGCGAATCAGCGTGCTTTTGCCGGCGCCGGAAGATCCGATAACGCCATAGATTTGCCCGGCAGGGACGTGAAGGGTCACGTCAGAGAGCGCGGTAATGGTGCGCGAACCCTGCTGGAACACTTTAGTGATGTTAGAAAGTTTAATCATATTCTTCTTATTTTAGCGTGGTTGCCCGTGGCTAGATAAAAGTAAACCTCGGCGTGGAACCAAGGTATGGATCAGATGTTAAGGCGTCTAGACGTCTAAGTCAACGGCCAGCGACGTTCTCCGGCGTTCTCAGTTCGGGGTAAAACATGCGATACTGTCAGCGTATTCAGCCCCTCAGGAGCAAAGCGGTGACACAAAGCGTTCCAGCAATTTTTCTCGATCGTGACGGTACGATTAACGTTGACCATGGTTATGTCCATGAAATCGACAACTTCCACTTTATTGACGGCGTGATTGACGCCTGTCGCGAACTCAAAAAGATGGGGTTCGCGCTGGTGATGGTGACCAACCAGTCGGGCATTGCGCGCGGCAAGTTCAGCGAAGACCAGTTTATGTACCTGACCGAGTGGATGGACTGGTCGCTGGCCGATCGCGACGTCGACTTCGACGGCATCTATTTCTGCCCGCATCATCCGGAGGCGGTAGTAGAGGAGTATCGTCAGGTCTGTGACTGCCGTAAACCGAAGCCGGGCATGCTGCTGCAAGCGCAGCAGGAATTGAACATCGATATGGCCGCTTCTTATATGGTGGGCGATAAACCGGAAGACATGCAGGCGGCGATCGCGGCCGGCGTCGGCACCAAGGTGCTGGTGCGTACCGGCAAGCCGGTGACGGAGCAGGGCGAAAAGCTGGCCGATTGGGTGCTAAATAGCCTGGCGGACCTGCCGGCAGCCATCAAAAAGCGGGTTTAATAGGCGTTACGAATGAATAGTGAGCGGTCAGATAAAAAATGCATATTATCGCTTGTCATTCTGAACCGGCTCCCTATAATGCGCCTCCATCGACACGGCGCAAGTGATTCACTTCACACAGCGGCCGGGAAGAAAGAGAAAAAATCCTGAAAATTAGGGTTGACTCTGAAAGAGGAAAGCGTAATATACGCCACCTCGAGTTAGCAAGCGAAAGCGCCTAACTCACTGCTCTTTAACAATTTATCAGACAATCTGTG
>NZ_JVEL01000476.1:0-426 GCF_001076875.1 Serratia sp. 506_PEND | reverse complement strand
GCCCTGCTCACTGAGCGGGGCATTTTGTTTTATGACGTTTACCAGGAGCATTCACATGCACAACACCAACAGTCCGTTACTGCCCGAGGGCCCCTTTACCCGCAGGCAGGCTGATGCCGCAGTCGCGGCGTACCAGAACCTCGCTATTGAAGACGACCAGGGTACCCATTTTCGTCTGGTCATTCGCGACCACGAGGGACAATTACTCTGGCGGGCGTGGAATTTTGAAGCCGGTGCCGGGGAATGGCTTAACCGCTATCTGCTCAGCCACGGTATCCCCGGGGACTGACTCACCACAAACCCTGACCATCAGCAACCACACCAACAGGCCATGTTCCCTTTGGGGCGCATGGCTTTTTTATTTATGCCGTTAACTCAACCATGAGGAATTCACCATGAGACTAGCCAGCCGCTTTGGGCGGACAA
>NZ_JVEL01000475.1:0-601 GCF_001076875.1 Serratia sp. 506_PEND | reverse complement strand
CGCCACTACAGAATGATGTGATTTATGTCGCTGGAACATTATTACCGGGATGAGTTGACCTGGCTCCGCCTGCAGGGGCGTCAGTTTGCTGAGTCGCATCCCGAGCTATCGCGGTTTTTATCTGAACAGACTACCGATCCTGATGTGGAAAGACTGCTGGAGGGGTTCGCGTTTCTGACGGGTAGCCTGCGCGCCAAAATCGAAGATGAGTTTCCGGAACTGACGCATGGCCTGCTCAATATGCTGTGGCCGAATTACCTGCGTCCTGTTCCCTCGATGACCATCGTTCAATTTACGCCGGTTGCAGGGGCTCTGGCACAGCCCGCGTTTCTCGGGCGGGGGTGCGCGCTCGACAGCATTGTTAACAATGAAGCGGTGTGCCATTTTCAGACATGCCACGATCTGTGGATCTTTCCGGCCACGCTTGAGAATGTCAGTGCATACAGCGGTACAGATGTTTCGGCGATCACCCTGGAGCTGGCGCTGCAGGTCCCGATGACTCTTGAGCAACTGGATCTCAGTAAGTTGCGATTTTATCTTGGCGGTGATGCCTGTACGGCGCGAGAGCTCTATTTCTGGTTATCGGACCGGCTGGCCTGGA
>NZ_JVEL01000474.1:0-2121 GCF_001076875.1 Serratia sp. 506_PEND | reverse complement strand
GGGTGATCCTGCTGAACACGCTGACCGAGTATCAGGCCACCATGGATGCTATCCGGGGTAACGCGACGATTTCAGCGGCAGACCGGGTCGATATGCTGGCGCGGCTCGGCGATTCGTTCAGCAAGTGCATCGCGGCCGGCAAGCGTGTGCTGCCGGAGACCAGTGAGCTGGCCATCGCGCTCGAGGTGGTCAAGCTGCTCGGTGACCTTATCGGCACGCGCTTTCCGAAGCACCTGCCGGCTTATCTGGAAATGTTGGACGCCATGGGCGATGAGGTGAAAAGGAAATATGGCTAGTTATACCAATGAAAAACAAGAGATTGAGCTGGGATTATTGGCAATGAAAGGCATGCTGGCAGATGCCTCTCCGGAAGACCAGCAGATTGTGGCGGAATGTCGGCAACTCATCGCAGACATGCTGGCCAAATATAACGATATGGGCAAAGCCGCGTTAACCATCGCGTGGTTTGAACTGATGCACAAAGAGGGTTGAACGTGAATTTAATTGAGCTTTTACGGCAGGTTAAACCGGGTGATTCGGTTTATCGCCTAAGTAATCACCTAACTTATGTCTATCGCAGTGACGAGTGCATGGTCCAGTGGTTGGCACAGGGAGCTATGCGTCGTGAGGTCACCGCTAATGACTGGGTCATCGAGGGACAAGATGGCGCTAACACCCAGGAACAAACCGCAGTTGTTGCTGCCGAGCCTATGCGCCCGGAAGCAACGGCGATCGCTAACCTGCTGCGTCAGGACTTTGATACCAAACACCCTGATGAAATTGTCCGCGAGATGTGGCTGGCGATGCAGTTGCTGACAACACCGGAGTGTTGCGCCGATTTTATCCGGCGCAGTCTGGTTGTTAGTTAGTTACGTTCTGTGTCGCTGGTAATTTTGATGGTAACTGTTCCCTGATTTTTTCAATCCGGGCTGGGTATGTGAACAGTAGTTGTAACAGGTTATCGGTAAAAGCCAGTATTTCACTGGCTTCGTCGGCACCAGGAGCATCATCCTCATGAACGGCATCATTACCCAGAATACGGATCGTATGTGCCCAGTCAGCCATTGTGGATGGGATAAAGCCACCTGTTTTCAATGCGTCGATCATGGCGATCAGCTTTTTGTTTTTAACTTCGAGTATTTGCTTGCAGGCGCTTTCAAGGATGCTCCTGCAGCAAATAATGGTATGTCTGGCCGAGCCTCGTACCGCTATAAGATCGTCTTTATACATACGTTCAATTTGGGGCGGAAGATTATCAGGGATCGCGGTTTCACCGCCTGGGTATATTTTTTCTATTTCAAAGGCCGGACGCAGGTTGACGCCAAGTCTGGAGGATTCAATTGCGTGGACCGGAAACTCATGCTCAGGTGCAGACATTTTCTTTTTCGCTATCTCGTACCCAAGTCTGTTCAAAAAATTATTAATTTCACGAGCGTTTGTTGATGGCAGCACCATGAAGGGCTGAATATTGCCTGTATGAACAAAGTCAATCATGCAGGACTCTTGACAATGTCCACAGATAAAAAGACCACGGAAGTTTGTATTGTTGTCACACCAGACGCTATCACCCTTTGAGCTTCTCGCTATTCGCCGAGGGTTGGAGTGTAAAAGGTGAAATGTGTCATTGTGATTGCAGTTATAGCACAGAACATTTTTAAAATAGTGGAGATAAGGCATGAATAATTTTCCCTCAGAACATCAGGCGCTATTAGCAAAAATTGATAACGCTTATGAGAACCATGCAAATGTGGCAAAGCTGGAGAGTCATATTAATAAAATGATTGAACAGCACGGCTCAGCAGCATTTGCTGTGGCGTTATCGTATTGGTTATCGGTGCAACGAAATGCAATTAAGTGTATGAAACGGAAACTGGGCGCTTAATTTAATGGCTAAAAAATTCTCCGGTAAGGACTTCGAAAAAGAGCTGGCCATGTACGCGGCGCAGCTGCAGCGCACCATCGAAGCGGAGTGCGTTGGCTTTGACCCGTCGCCGGCGGCGATGCAGACGCGTCGCAACGGCGTTAACCATCCGGAGAGCGGTTTTGCGTACTTTGTGGAGAACTATTTCCCGCACTACGTGCGCCACCAATCCCGCAGCCAACTGCACCATTACCTGTTCG
>NZ_JVEL01000473.1:0-8843 GCF_001076875.1 Serratia sp. 506_PEND | reverse complement strand
TCATCTACAAATAATGTTTCCGGTACAGGGCCCGCACGCTCGGGCCCTGCCTCTGTTTCTCGCCTAAAAAAACCGCGTTTGCCCCGCCCTCATTTGTTACATAAATATTAAATTTTTATTACACACTAGACACCCGATCGCCAGTGGCTTAGCTTGAAGGCATCTTCCTGCAGAAAGGCTTTCAAAATGAGCGAGATATCGACACTTACCATTAAAATTCCTCTGGAACTCAAGGAAAAAATCCGCGCCGCCGCCGCTGAAAACGAATTTTCGTTGAGCGTGGAAGTGTGCCAGCGCCTGGAAAGCAGTTTCAGCGCGCCCGCCACCAAAGCAGAAAAACCGGCCAAAAAGGCGGATGACCTGCACCACGGCGAGATCGACAATCAAAGCACCGAAGAAGAAATTGAACAGCCGCTGAGCCAGAAAGAGCTGAAGAAACTCCGCCAGCTGTTGAAAACCGGCGCCAAAGGCGGCAAGAAAAAATAAGCGACGAACAGACGAACATAAAAAACGGGGCGATAAATCGCCCCGTTTTGTTTTGTCGCCCCGCCGCATTATTGGCCGTCCAGACCGCGGATCGGTTTAACCGATGACCAGGCGCGGCACGACGGGCAATGCCAATAGAGCGAGTGCGCGGTGAAGCCGCATTTGTGGCAGCGGTAACGCGGCTTGGTGCGAATTTGCTCGCCGACCATATCGCGCAACAGCAGCAGACTCTCTTTCGCCCGGCCGTCTTCGGCGTCCGCCAGGTGATAATCCATCAGCCGGTAAAACACCCGCATGGTCGGATGGCGTTGCAGCTGGCGGTTGATATAGACCTGCACCACGTCGCGCCCTTCGTGCTGCTCGATAATCTCGGCCAGCATCAGATCGGCGGTGGCGCCGGTGTTCTCTTCCACGCAGCGCTTCAGGAATTCAGCCCAGTTGTGCTGTTGTTCCGGCAGATGCGAGTAGCATTCCTGCAGCATCGGCAGCGTTTCGCTGACCAACTCTTTATCCTGGCTCAGAACGCGTTGCAGCGACTCTGCCGCTTTGGCGTAGTCGTTTTGCGCCATATAGATGCGCCCGAACATGATGGACACGCGCGCACACTGTTTATCGGCGGCGGCCGCCCGTTTGAGCAGGCTCATCGCCCGATCGAGATCGTCGCTGCCCATCGCCTGCAGCGCCAACTCACAGTAAAAGTGCGCGATCTCGACGCGTTGCTTCTCTTTGCCCAGCTTGACCAGCTTTTCCGCCACGTCGATCGCTTTCTGCCAGTCGCTGGTCGCCTGATGGATCACCAGCAGTTGCTGCAGCGCCGAGACGCGAAAATCCGCTTCGTCAGTCAACTGGCTGAACATGTCTTCCGCGCGATCGTACAGCCCGGCCGCCATATAGTCTCGGCCCAATTGCTGGACCGCCAGCAGGCGCTGTTCGAAAGTCAGAGAGGCGCTTTCCATCAAGGCCTGATGGATGCGGATGGCGCGGTCGACTTCGCCGCGCGAGCGGAACAGGTTACCCAAGGTCAGGTGGGCTTCAACGGTGTTGCTGTCCTCTTTCAACATGTCGAGGAACAGATCGACCGCCTTGTCCTGCTGGTTGGAAAGCAGAAAGTTCCCCCCCGCCACATATTCGCGCGACAGGCGGTTGGCTTCTTGCTGTTTATCCTGCTGAGCGCTTCTGCGCCCCATGTACCAACCGTACGCGGCAGCCACGGGCAGCAACAGAAACAGCAGTTCTAACATAGAGGATTATTCCTTGCTGACAACAGGCTGAGCCGCCGGTTCTGCGGGCTGCTCAAGCTGCAGCTCCAGCCTTTTGATTTTGCGCTCGGCGCGACCCAGCGCAATACGCGTGCGCAGGTAGAACAGGCCGCAAATGATCCAGCCGAGAACGAAACCGGCGCCAAACAGCGTGGCCAACAGAGTCGATACGCGATAATCCCCCTGCGCAACCAGATAGTTAAAATTGACCACCTGATCGTTATGCGCACCCAAGGTGACGGAAATCACGAAGATCGCCAGAACCAACAAAAAAATCAGCAAATATTTCACATTCTTTCCCGCGATGCCGAGTGAATCGGATGAACGATGCCAAAATGTGGCGTCCCTAACCCTTAAGTTAGCATTTCCCGCTGCGGCAGGGAAACCCTGCCGCACGATAAAACCACATATCTGCTGGCATATTCGGCAGTAAACGGTCTTAGCGAACAAATTGATGAGAAAGCTTCTCAAAACGTCGAATTTATAAGGATATGGGGGCAACCGGGCGAATTGCAATGGCGGGAAAATGTAAGCGGTTAATGCGGCACCGGTCCGATGCCGCCTATTTTGTGACGCGGTCACATATCGATCATATCTCCGGCTTGCGCGCCGCGATTTCCTGCTGCTCTTTTGGCGGCGGCGTCAACGGGCCAAACCAACGCTGCGCCAGCCAGCAGGTGATCACCACCAGCAGCCAACTGATCAGCGTAGCCATCGCCAGATCGCGCGGCCAGTGCATGCCCAGCAGCAGACGGCTGCCCATCACCCCCGTTGCCCACACCATCAGCAGCGCGACGGTTTTATAATGGCGGCGCGGCCACAGCAATCCTACGCCCAGCAGCGCCCAAGTGGCGGCGAACATCGTATGCCCCGACGGGAAAGCGAAGCCGGTTTCAAACTGCCAGTGCTTACGCAGCCAGTTCGGCACCAGCGTCTGGTCTTGCAGTTGCTCGCGCACCAGCGCGCTGCGCTCTTTACGATGCAGCGAATAGAAATATTTTCCGTCCACGCCGTGGGTTTGCTCGAGCCATACCACAAACGGCCGCGGTTCTTGCACCCGATCCTTGATCAACGACTTGACCCCCTGCCCAATCACCAACGCGGCGGAAAGCAGGATCGCCAGACCGATGGCCGCTTTCAGCCGAAAGCGCAGGCACCACAAAAACCAACCGCAAAGGATAGCGCTGGTCAGAATGCCCCACGGCGAGGTCACGGTTTCGGTCACCCAGAACAGCGCTTTGAGCAGCCGATCATTGCCGCCGGGCTGCCAATGCCAGCCGGATGCCCATACGACCAGCGGCATCAACAGCAGCAGCAGCGCGCCGCCCGCCGTACGTTTTGCTATCTCATACATTCCCGTTTTCCTCTGCGTGAATCAGGCTGCAGTGTAACAAGAGTGCAATATTGATAACACGCGAAAAATTAAACAGATAGGAAACCTATCGCAATAATAGGTGGCCAGAAAACGCCATCTGCTGGTTTGCTGAGCACCGCCCGGCAAGAAGTTGTGGCAAAATAGCCGATAATTAACGAAATAGAGATCGGCGTAGCACGTTTTAGTCTTGGTCAATTTACTGAACCGGACTTAGGATGCGCGACAATGATTGAATCGTAGGTTTTTGTGGAGAGTGACATGCAGCTGAAACGGGTGGCAGAGGCTAAACTGCCGACACCTTGGGGCGATTTCCTGATGGTAGGATTCGAAGAACTGGCGACCGGACATGACCATCTGGCACTGGTATTCGGTGATATTTCCGGCGAAGCGCCGGTGCTCGCACGCGTGCATTCCGAATGCCTGACCGGCGACGCGTTGTTCAGCCTGCGCTGCGACTGCGGTTTTCAACTGGAAGCCGCACTGGAGCAGATTGCGGAAGAAGGCCGCGGCATCCTGCTTTATCATCGCCAGGAGGGCCGCAATATCGGCCTGTTGAACAAGATCCGCGCCTACGCCCTGCAGGATAAGGGCGCAGACACCGTGGAAGCCAATCACCAGCTCGGCTTCGCCGCCGATGAGCGCGACTTCACCCTGTGTGCCGACATGTTCAAACTACTGGGCGTCGACGCGGTGCGTTTGCTGACCAACAACCCGAAAAAGGTCGAGATCCTGACCGAAGCCGGTATCAACATCAGCGAACGCGTGCCGTTGATCGTCGGTCGCAACCCGAAGAACGAACGCTATCTGGCCACCAAGGCCGCCAAAATGGGCCATTTGCTCGACCAGAAGTGATCGCCACCGCCGCGGAAACAATCAGGGCGCCTTACGGCGCCCTTTTTATTGATTAATTACAGCATTTTCCTGATCACATAGTGCAGGATGCCGTCGTTTTCGTAGTAAGTCAGCTCATTGCCGGTATCGATGCGGCACCGGGTGTCGACCACTTCCTTGCGCCCGTCGGCATAGGTGATGTGCACCGGCACCGTCTGGCCCGGCTGCAGCTGTTGCAGGCCGCCAACGCTGATCTGCTCATCCCCGGTCAGCCCCAGGGTTTTGCGCGTCACCCCCTGCGGGAACTCCAGCGGCAAAATCCCCATGCCGATCAGGTTAGAGCGGTGAATACGCTCGAAGGATTCGGCAATCACCACCCGCACGCCCAGCAGGCGCGGCCCCTTCGCCGCCCAGTCGCGGCTGGAGCCGGAACCGTACTCTTTACCGGCGATCACCGCCAGCGGCACTTTCTCCTGCTGGTACTGCATGGCGGCGTCGTAGATAGACAGCTGCTGTTGCGACGGAATATGGCGGGTATAGCCGCCCTCCACGCCCGGCACCATTTCGTTGCGGATGCGAATGTTGGCGAAGGTGCCGCGCATCATCACTTCGTGGTTGCCGCGGCGTGAACCGTAGGAGTTGAAATCCTGCGGCGCTACGCCATGCTCGCTCAGGTAACGCCCCGCCGGGCTGTCGCGCTTGATGTTACCCGCCGGCGAGATGTGGTCGGTGGTCACCGAGTCGGCCAGAATCGCCAGAATGCGCGCGTCTTTGATGTCCTGCACCGGATCCGGCTTCACCTGCATGGTGCTGAAGAACGGCGGATGGCGGATATAGGTAGAATCCTCCTGCCACTGATAGGTCGCCGAACCGGTCACCTGGATCGCCTGCCAGTTGGCGTCGCCGTCGAACACTTCGCCGTATTCCTTGTGGAACATCTCGGTGCGCACTTCTTCCACCGCCTGAGCGATGTCCTGGCTGCTCGGCCAGATGTCCTTCAAATAGACCGGCTGACCGTCATTACCCTCGCCCAGCGGCTCTTTGGTCAGATCGATCTTCATGCTCCCCGCCAGCGCATAAGCCACCACCAGCGGCGGCGAGGCCAGCCAGTTGGTTTTCACCAGCGGGTGGATGCGCCCTTCGAAATTACGGTTGCCCGACAGCACCGCGCCAACGGTCAGATCGCCCTCTTTGATCGCCTGCTCGATAGGATCCGGCAGCGGCCCGGAGTTGCCGATACAGGTGGTACAGCCATATCCCACCAGGTTGAACCCCAGCTCTTCCAGATAGGCGGTGAGTTTGGCGCTGTCGAAGTAGTCGGTCACCACTTTGGAACCCGGCGCCAGCGAGGTTTTTACCCAGGGTTTGCTGCGCAGACCTTTCTTGACGGCGTTTTTCGCCAGCAGGCCGGCCGCCATCATCACGCTCGGGTTGGAGGTATTGGTGCAGGAGGTGATCGCCGCGATCACCACCGCGCCGTCGCGCAGTTCGTGCTGCTGCCCGTCCAACGTAAAGGTTTTGCCGTCTGTCTTGGCCTTGTGGCCGCCGATATCCAGCTCGGTCGCGGCCTTGAACGCCTGCGGCACATTCGGCAGCGCGACGCGATCTTGCGGGCGTTTCGGCCCGGCGAGGCTCGCCTCCACCGTCGACATGTCCAGCGCCAGCGAGCTGGTGAAGACCGGCTCATCCCCCGGATTGCGCCACATGCCCTGCGCTTTGGCGTAGGCTTCCACCAGCGCGATTTGTTCGGCGCTGCGGCCGCTGAGCTTCATATAGCCGAGCGTAACGTCATCCACCGGGAAGAAGCCGCAGGTGGCGCCGAACTCCGGCGACATGTTGGCGATGGTCGCCCGGTCCGCCAGCGGCAGATCGGCCAGGCCGTCGCCGTAAAACTCGACGAACTTGCCGACAACGCCGTGTTTGCGCAGCATTTGGGTGACGGTCAGCACCAGATCGGTGGCGGTAATGCCCTCGCGGAGCTTGCCGGTCAGCTTGAAGCCGACCACATCCGGGATCAGCATCGACACCGGCTGGCCCAACATCGCCGCTTCCGCTTCGATGCCGCCCACGCCCCAGCCGAGGATGCCCAGGCCGTTGATCATGGTGGTGTGGGAATCGGTGCCCACCAGCGTATCGGGATAAGCCACACGGCGGCCGCTTTCGTCGCTGTGCCAGACCGTTTGGCCGAGGTATTCGAGGTTGACCTGGTGACAGATGCCGGTGCCCGGCGGCACCACGCGGAAGCGGTTAAAAGCTTTCTGCCCCCAGCGCAGGAAGGTGTAGCGCTCGTGGTTGCGCTGCATTTCGATACGCACATTGTCTTCGAAGGCGTTGTTATCGCCAAATTCATCGACGGTAACCGAGTGGTCAATCACCAGATCCACCGGCGACAGCGGATTCACCTGCTCGACATTGCCGCCCAGTCGCCGTACCGCTTCGCGCATCGCCGCCAGATCCACCACCGCCGGGACGCCGGTAAAATCCTGCATCAGCACGCGCGCCGGACGGTAGGCGATCTCACGGTCAGCATGGCCGGTTTGCAACCAGGCGACGATGGCCTTGAGGTCGTCAACCTGCACGGTATCGCCATCCACATGACGCAGCAGGTTCTCCAACAGCACTTTCATCGATTTCGGCAACCGGTCGATAGCACCCAGCTGCTTCGCCGCCAGCGGCAGACTGTAGTAGTAATATTCGCTATTCAGCGCAACCAGCTTATCCAGACTTGTTTCACGAAGATCGGACGACATAGCTCCTCCATTTCTTATTGTGACTAAAACAGGGTAATCAGTGAGGTCTTGTTTAAAGATACCACAAAGACAAGTTAACGTTTTGATAACAACACGATTTGATCACAACGATAGGCGGGAACAATCACAGAAGTTAATGTGAAGAGTGTCAGCGAGTTACCTTAACCGCCGCTCCTTGCCTGAAATGCCAAAGCCGCATGAAACGGTTTCATCGAACATGCGCGATAATTTCAATCGGCATTTCCCGATACATCAGCGATATTGAACATTCTGACAATAAAGCACGCGCATGGAGCACATTTTGAATATCACCATCGATCCAACCTTCCAAAATCTAATGGTCGTGGCTACATCACTCATACCGTTGATTTTGTTTATCATTATTATCTACCGTACGCGATCTGGTTATATTCTGCTCAAATTCTTGTGGGATAAAGTTCTGCGCGGTAAGGGCAGCCAGTATGAGAGCATCAAAACATTCGACAGTGAACAGTATGAGGTGCATCGCTTTATTTACCATTACGGCATCAAGGTAAGAAACCTCACGGAAATTGAGGCAACGCTGCGTTGGATGAAGAACAAAGACGTCGCAATGCATGAGTTGCGGCGCATAAAGGACAGATTTACCCCTAAAGATCAGAAAATTAGGCTGGCAAGCGCGATGGAGTTTGCCATCCTTGCTGTATCTATCGTGCTTTTGTACTTCATTACCATTGCCGCAACGAAACTCACAATCACCAATGAAGCCTGGTATGAGTTCAAACAGACCACGCACAGTTTTCTGTTGGGCAAAGACTATGCGAAAAACTCAGATCTGTTTATTCCGTTTATATCAGACAAAAAATGGGAACTGACACGAGAGCAATGCGGCGCCCGTGATGCTTTTCAACGCGCCGCCGAGGTCGGTCTATTGGAAAGTGAGGTACAATCAATCTGTTATAAACTCACCAACGGTGATGACAGTGAACGGCGCGCCGATGTAAAAATACAAAAGAGAATAGGATGGACGCTTTTGGCATCAAGCCTTTATCTCCTTTACCTGGCTGTTATAACGATCGTCGCCGCCAAACGGGCCAAAACGTTGGATAAGCGTATCAATCAAGACGCTAACGCTTTACCTCAGTCTCAACCCCCGACGAATAACCAAGATGCGCCGTAAGCGGCAGCATACAAAACAGGAGGGACACCCCCTCCTGTTTTGGCCGACGCGCCGCCAACCTGAACTTACTTAATCGGCAGCTTGATGTCCTTGAACATCGCTTCGATCTCTTCGTTGGAGCGCAGCGCCACCGCGCTGTCGACCACGTCGCGCGTCAGGTGCGGCGCGAAGCGCTGAATGAAGTCATACATGTAGCTGCGCAGGAAGGTGCTGCGGCGGAAGCCGATTTTGGTGGTGCTGTAGGTGAAGATGTCGCGCGCATCCACCGTCACCAGATCCGGATCCTGCACCGGATCCACCGCCATGCTGGCGATCACCCCTACCCCCAGTCCCAGCCGCACATAGGTTTTGATCACGTCGGCGTCGGTGGCGGTAAAGACGATGCGCGGCGTCAGACCGGCGCGGTTGAAGGCGGTGTCCAGCTCCGAGCGGCCGGTAAAGCCGAAGGTGTAAGTGACGATCGGGTAAGCCGCCAGCTCTTCAATGCTGATGCTGCTTTTGCCCGCTAAAGGATGATCGGGCTTCACCACCACCGCACGGTTCCAGTGGTAGCACGGCAACATGATGAGATCGTCGTACAAGTGCAGCGCCTCGGTGGCGATGGCAAAATCGGCGGTGCCCTTGGAGACCGCTTCGGCGATCTGCGTCGGCGAGCCCTGATGCATGTGCAGCGAGACGCGCGGGTAACGCTCGATAAAGCCCTTGATCACGTTTGGCAAGGCGTAGCGAGCCTGCGTATGCGTGGTGGCGACGTACAGCGAGCCTTTGTCCGGGTAGGTGTGTTCACCGGCAACGGCTTTGATGGCGTCCACTTTGGACAACACTTCACGCGCGATGCGAATGATTTCCTGGCCGGCGGGGGTGACCTGGGTCAGGTGCTTGCCGCTGCGGGCGAAAATCTGGATGCCCAGCTCATCTTCGAGCATGCGCACCTGTTTACTGATGCCGGGTTGAGAGGTATAGAGCCCTTCTGCCGTCGAGGA
>NZ_JVEL01000472.1:0-420 GCF_001076875.1 Serratia sp. 506_PEND | reverse complement strand
TGGACCATCAGGCGCTGCTTTTGTGCCGGGCTGGATGGCCATGCGAGTGTCCACCAGGCCGACAGCCAGTCATCCATCAGGACCAGGGCTGCAGACCACGACTCAGCGGTCGCCGGATGCTGAAGACAGCGCACCAGTTGCACCAGYACRCGCATATCCTTGGTACGGGTTTCCAGCAGCGTCAGGCAGTCAAGGGCCACCGCATCCAGACTCACCTCACTGTGGGCAAGCGAACCCAGTTTCACCAGTTCAGTCTCTGTCTTTTCCCACAGCGGATCGTCCGCGCTGACCGCGCTTTCCGTCAGGTCATCAGGCAATACTGCCAGCAGGCGCGGGCTCCAGGGATGCCGGAATGTCATGACTGACCTCCCCAGCGGCACTGCTGGCGCAACGGCCTGATGGCGCTTTCCAGCCCGTCCA
>NZ_JVEL01000471.1:0-465 GCF_001076875.1 Serratia sp. 506_PEND | reverse complement strand
TGGACAAGGAATAAGCCACGGTGTCTTCTCTCGCATTATGGAACAGAGGAAGCTCTGTCAGCTTGTTCGATCGTATCAGGGGTGAGGATACAGCCATTTCACCCACCCAGGAAACAGACAGGCTGGTTAGCTCGGTCAAGCGTCAGCTTGAGCGTGTTCTCAATACCCGATGCGGGAGTTGCCGCAGTGCGCCGGAGCTCGGTGTGGTGGATCTTAATGATTCCACGCAGAGTCGTGCTGATGCAGGTGGACGTATACGTGAAGCTATCCGCCATTGTATCCGCGAATATGAGCCACGGATTGTCGGTGTTGAGGTTTTTGCTGTGGATAACACCACAGCGGTCCCCGGTATGGCATTTCGGGTTAACGCCTCGGTACATCTGGATACGATTGAGCAGGTCGCCTCGTTTGATATCCATATGGACAGTAATCGCCACTACAGAATGATGTGATTTATGTCGCTGG
>NZ_JVEL01000470.1:0-830 GCF_001076875.1 Serratia sp. 506_PEND | reverse complement strand
TGGTCGGCAGTGGCGAGGTGCCGGAGCTGCTGGCCCTACGCGACGACATCAATCAGGAGTTGCTGGCGCTGGGTTACAGCGAACCGGCCACACCGGCAACGGTGACCGATGATGCTGGTGCCGGCTCAGGTGAGTCCGGGGCTGGCGATAGCGCAGTTGCAGACGGTGGCGATGCCGGCAGCGCCGACAGCGCCGAGGAAAAGCCAACCGAGCCGGTTAAACCGGCTTCAACGACCGCCAAAACTAGCGGTAAAGGCAAGTAACGGGGGCGGCATGGGATACGCAACCTATCACGATATGGTCGACAGTTTCGGGGAGCGTGAGGTGCGCCTGCTCAGTGACCGGGACAATCTTGGCCAGCCCAACCCGCTGGTGATTGAGGATGGGTTGCTACGCGCTGACGGTGAGATTGATGGCTATCTGGCCGGCCGCTACACCTTGCCGCTGCGCGACGTGCCGCGCGTGCTGATCGGTATCGCGTGTGACATTGCGCGCTATCGCCTGACCGGCACCGAGCGCCAGGAGAGCGAGGTCATTCTGGAGCGCTACCGGTTTGCCATTCGTTACCTGGAGAAGGTCGCGGCCGGCACGGTGACGCTTGGCACCGGGGTGACCTCCGGCACGGTGGTCGAGTCTGCCGATGCCAGCGTGCAGTTCTGCATCGGCGCGCCACGCCGGTTCTCCCGCAACGATACCGACGGAGGGGCGTACTGATGATAACCCAGGTGGAGCAAGCCATCATCGAGCGCCTGACGCTGGGTCTCGGCCGTATGGCTATTCAGGTCGAGAGCTACGGCGGCCAGATGGACACTGACCTGACGGAGTTGATC
>NZ_JVEL01000469.1:0-40726 GCF_001076875.1 Serratia sp. 506_PEND | reverse complement strand
GTAAAGAACGCCGCGGCGACTATCTGGGCGCGACCGTGCAGGTCATTCCGCACATCACCAACGCGATCAAAGAGCGCATCATCGAAGGCGGCGAAGGCCACGATGTGGTGCTGGTGGAAATCGGCGGCACCGTCGGCGATATCGAATCGCTGCCGTTCCTCGAAGCCATCCGTCAGATGGCGGTGGAAGTGGGCCGCGAGCACACTCTGTACATGCACTTGACGCTGGTGCCGTACATGGCGGCGGCGGGCGAAGTGAAAACCAAGCCGACCCAGCATTCCGTAAAAGAGCTGCTTTCCATCGGTATTCAGCCTGATGTGCTGATTTGCCGTTCCGATCGCGCGGTTCCTGCTAACGAACGCGCTAAAATCGCGCTTTTCTGCAACGTGCCGGAAAAAGCGGTTATCTCTCTGAAAGACGTTGATTCTATTTATAAAATCCCAGGCCTATTGAAATCTCAGGGGCTGGACGATTATATTTGTAAACGATTCAGCCTGAACGCGCCGGAAGCCAACCTGGCCGAATGGGAACAGGTGATCTACGAAGAAGCCAATCCGGGCGGCGAAGTGACCATCGGTATGGTCGGCAAATACGTTGAGCTGCCGGACGCCTACAAGTCGGTAATCGAAGCGCTGAAGCACGGCGGGCTGAAAAACCGTTTGACCGTGAACATCAAGCTGATCGACTCGCAGGACGTGGAAACGCGCGGCGTGGAAGTGCTGAAAGGGCTGGATGCGATCCTGATCCCGGGCGGCTTCGGCTACCGCGGCGTGGAAGGCAAAGTGATGACCGCGCGCTATGCGCGCGAGAACAACATTCCTTACCTGGGCATTTGCCTGGGCATGCAGGTGGCGTTGATGGAGTTCGCTCGCAACGTGGCGGGGATGGAAAACGCCAACTCCACCGAGTTTATGCCAGACTGTAAGTACCCGGTGGTGGCGTTGATCACCGAATGGCGCGACGAAGACGGCAACGTCGAAGTGCGCAGCGAAGAAAGCGATTTGGGCGGCACGATGCGCGTAGGTGGCCAACAGTGCAACCTGAGCGACAACAGCCTGGTGCGTCAGCTGTACGGCGAACCGACCATTGTCGAGCGTCACCGTCACCGTTACGAAGTTAACAACATGCTGTTGAAGCAGATCGAAGCCGCAGGGCTGCGTGTCGCCGGTCGTTCCGCCGACAACAAGCTGGTTGAGATCATTGAACTGCCGAATCACCCGTGGTTTGTAGCCTGTCAGTTCCACCCGGAATTTACGTCTACGCCGCGTGATGGGCATCCGCTGTTCGCCGGCTTCGTGAAAGCCGCAGGCGAGCATCAGAAGCGCCAGGTGAAATAACATATTTGGTAGGCGGCGCGCGGTGAGAACCGCGCGCTGTTTGTCTGGAGTTTTAGTTTAACTTGTACTGAGGAAAACCTAATGTCCAAAATCGTTAAAGTCATCGGTCGTGAAATCATCGACTCCCGCGGTAACCCGACTGTTGAAGCCGAAGTTCATCTGGAAGGCGGTTTCGTAGGCCTGGCTGCTGCGCCGTCAGGTGCTTCTACCGGTTCCCGCGAAGCGCTGGAACTGCGTGACGGTGACAAGTCTCGTTTCCTGGGTAAAGGCGTACTGAAAGCCGTTGCCGCAGTAAACGGTCCGATTGCTCAGGCAGTACTGGGTAAAGATGCCAAAGACCAGGCGAACATCGACAAGATCATGATCGAGCTGGACGGCACCGAGAACAAATCCAACTTCGGCGCCAACGCCATTCTGGCGGTTTCCCTGGCAGCAGCGAAAGCAGCCGCAGCCTCTAAAGGCATGCCGCTGTACGAGCACATCGCTGAACTGAACGGCACCCCAGGCAAATTCTCCATGCCACTGCCGATGATGAACATCATCAACGGCGGCGAGCACGCTGACAACAACGTCGACATTCAGGAATTCATGATTCAGCCGGTTGGCGCGAAAACCCTGAAAGAAGCGGTGCGCATCGGTTCCGAAGTGTTCCACCACCTGGCGAAAGTTCTGAAAGCCAAAGGCATGAACACCGCCGTGGGCGACGAAGGCGGCTACGCGCCAAACCTGGGTTCCAACGCCGAAGCGCTGGCGGTTATCGCTGAAGCGGTAAAAGCGGCGGGCTACGAGCTGGGCAAAGACGTCACTCTGGCGATGGACTGCGCGGCTTCCGAGTTCTACAAAGACGGTAAATACGTGCTGGCCGGCGAAGGCAACAAGGCCTTCACTTCCGAAGAGTTCACTCACTTCCTGGAAGAGCTGACCAAACAGTACCCAATCGTGTCTATCGAAGATGGCCTGGATGAATCCGACTGGGCAGGCTTCGCTTACCAGACCAAAGTGCTGGGCGACAAAATCCAGCTGGTGGGCGACGATCTGTTCGTAACCAACACCAAGATCCTGAAAGAAGGCATCGAGAAAGGCATCGCTAACTCCATCCTGATCAAGTTCAACCAGATCGGTTCTCTGACCGAAACCCTGGCAGCTATCAAGATGGCGAAAGACGCCGGCTACACCGCGGTGATCTCTCACCGTTCCGGTGAAACCGAAGACGCGACCATCGCCGACCTGGCGGTAGGGACTGCTGCTGGCCAGATCAAAACCGGTTCCATGAGCCGTTCTGACCGCGTTGCCAAGTACAACCAACTGATCCGTATCGAAGAAGCGCTGGGTGACCGTGCGCCGTTCAACGGCCTGAAAGAAGTTAAAGGCCAATAAGTTCGACCTATTCGGTTGCTAAATAAAAACCCGCTGCGGCGGGTTTTTTTATGTTTTAAATTCGTGATGATTGTCAGTTTAATAATAAGTTTTTCATTGAATGCGTAGTTTTGTTTAACCCGATAATTTCATTAAAGATAGTAAATGCGTTTATTTTATATTCCCATTTTATTTGCTTTATAACTATTCGTTACTAGACTGCCAATAAGGCAGTTTATTTTTCGCCGTTCTGCCGTAGACCTTCATCATCACCATACCTTAATACTGCCGGCTTGCTGGCCGGTTGAGCGAGGGCTTGATGCGACAGCGAATCATCATTGTCGGCGGCGGAACCGGCGGCACCATCCTGGCCAATTTATTGGCCGCAAAATTGCACCGGGAAATTATTAATAATAAAGTCGAGTTATTAATGATATCGGATTCACCGCTGCATTATTACAAGCCGGCGTTTATGTATGTGGCGTTCAATACTTTTTTCAAGCAAGAGCTCACGCGCTCACAGCGGAGTTTATTGCGGCCAGAAATACAGTTTATTATTGATAAGGCGGAATCTTTCGATTTAAAACAGCGAAGCATAGCTACGCAAAGCGGTAAATTTTATTCCTATGATTTTCTGGTTTTCGCCACCGGCTGCGTACCTTGGCCAGAGCGCATCGAAGGACTGGCGCAGGCGGGCGATCATTTTTACCAGTATCAGGCCGCCAGGCGGTTAGCGCATAAATTGGCGACGATCGAGAAAGGCCGCATTTTCATCACCGTGTCCTTCCCTGAAACCCCCAACGTGCCCCATCAGTGCGGCATCGCACCGATCGAAACCACCCTGATGCTGGATGACTACCTGCGGCGGCGCGGCGTGCGCAAGGCGGTGGAGATTGTGTACACCTATCCGACCATTTCTCAACTCTTGCGTAACTGCCTGTTTTTACAGCGCCCGACCGGCGAAGCGCTGCCCGCCATTTTTGCCGCGCGCGACATTCGCCACCAGCGAGGGTTTACCCTCAGCCGGGTAGACGCCCAGCGTAACGTCGCCTATTCCGCTGAGGGGGAAGAGCAGCCGTTCGACATTCTGATGGCGACGCCGCCGATTCGCGCAGTCGAGGCGGTGCGCAATACCGGGTTGAGCGAGAGTCAAAACGGTGAAGGCTGGCTGCCGACCGATCATCAAACGCTGCAGGTCTACGGCCAGCAGGGCGTGTATGTCATAGGCGATACCGTGGATTTGCCGGTCAGCAAGGCCGGCGGCTCTTGCCATAATCAGGCGCCGGTCATTGCCGACAACATCGTGGCGGAAATGCGGTTGGGCCACACAGTGAGCCATTATGACGGCAAGGTGCAGGCGGTCGCGCAAATGGGGCTGAATGCCGGCATGCCGCTGGTGTACGACTATCGTCACGACGTGCTGCCGACGCCCGCCACCAAGGTGGGCGGCATGCTGCGCAATGGGTTTAACCGCGGCCTTTACTGGGCCACGGTAAGGGGGCTGATATGACGGAAAGCACGGTGCATGCGGCGGACCTGCAATCATTGGCGGCGTTGCTCGAGAAACTGCAGCCGCTGCTGGCGGGCGGCCGGTTGGATAACGTGGTCGATCTGTTGTCGCTGTTGTCGGACGTGGTGGATATTGCCGACAACGCGCTGGTGGAGAAACTGGCCGGCGTCTTTGAAGGTTTGGTGACCCTCGGCTGGGAAGGCGGAACGGCGCTGCAGATGGCGCACAGCGAGCTGCAGTTGAATCCTCCGCCGGCCAGTTTTCGCGCGCTGTACGCCTTGCTGAAGCAGCCGGATACCCTGCTGGGGTTAACGCTGCTGCTGCGTACTTTACAAATCATCGGCAAGCGCGCGCGAGACAGCGCGTTGCCGTCAGCCCTTCCAGATGAATCGTCGAATTAAGCTTCACCCATTCAGGTAAGGAGTTGTGTTATGTCCGCTACAGCAGTTGGCCACGACTTTGCCACCCGGGCTATTCATTACGGCTACGATCCTCAGCGGTATCAGGGTGCACTGTCTCCACCGGTGTTTATGAGCTCTACGTTTGCTTTTCCCACGGCGGAATACGGCGGCGCCTGCTTTGCCGGCACCGAGCCGGGGTACTTTTATTCGCGCATCGCCAACCCGACGTTAAACCTGCTCGAGCAACGCATCGCCAACCTGGAGGAGGGGGAGGCGGCGGTGGCGTTCGCTTCCGGTATGGGGGCGATCACCGCGTGTTGTTGGACGCTGCTCAGACCGGGTGATGAGCTGATTGTCGATGAAACCGTCTATGGTTGCACCTTCAGCTACTTTCATCATGGTCTGGCGCGCTTTGGCGTCAAGATAACCCACGTTGACCTGACCCGGCCGGAGCGGCTGGCGTCGGCCGTGGGGCCGCATACCCGGCTGGTGTATTGCGAAACGCCGGCCAATCCCAACATGCGCTTGATCGATATCGCCGCCGTGGCGGAGATCGCCCATCGGCATCAGGCGCTGCTGCTGGTGGACAACACCTACTGTACGCCCTATCTGCAGCGGCCTCTGGCGTTAGGCGCCGATATCGTGGTGCACTCGGCGACCAAGTACCTCGGCGGGCACGGCGATCTCCTGGCCGGGATAGCGGTGACGCGTCAGGCGTTGGCCGAGGCGATCCGTCTGGAGGGGCTAAAGGACATGAACGGGGCGGTACTGTCGGCGCAGGATGCCGCGCTGGTGCTGCGCGGGATGAAAACCTTGCCGCTGCGCATGGATCGTCATTGCGATAACGCGCAGCGCCTGGCGGAGATGCTAACGGAGCATCCGGCGATCGAGCGGGTGTATTACCCCGGCCTGGCGAACTTCCCGCAACATGCGTTGGCGCAGCGGCAAATGGCGCGCCCCGGCGGCATGCTGGCGTTTGAACTGCGGGGCGGAATGCGTGCGGGCATTCGCTTCCTCAATGCGCTGCAGCTCATCTTGCGCGCGGTCAGCCTGGGCGATTGCGAAAGCCTGGCGCAACACCCGGCCAGCATGACGCACTCGGCCTACACGCCGGAAGAGCGGAAACGGCACCACATCAGCGAGGGGCTGGTGCGGCTGTCCGCCGGGCTGGAGGCGTTTGACGATCTGCAGGCGGATATCCTGCAGGCGCTGGCGCAGGCGCAATAAAAAAACCCGCCGCAGCGGGTTTTGGCCGAAGCGAGCGTTACATCTGTTGCGTCGCTGTGGTCACCGGCGAACCGCCGCCTTTTTTGCGCACCCACAGCCAGTAAGCCGCGGTGAGGAATGCGATCCACACCAGCCCGACGTACAGCGCGATGCGGCTCTCTTCGAAGTAGCCGAGCAGGCCGATGACGAACGCCATAAAGGCGGTCGCCAATGCCGGCGCCACCGGCCACCACGGCACCGGGAAGCTCAACTGACGCGTTTCTTCCGGCGACAGCGTGCGGCGCATGACGATCTGCGACAGCAGGATCATCAGCCACACCCAGACGGTGGCGAAGGTGGCGATCGAGGCGATGATCATGAAGACCTTCTCCGGGATCAGGTAGTTGAGCACCACCGCCAGCAGCAGGGCGATTGACATGACCAGCACCGTCATCCACGGCACGCCGCTGGCGGTCAGCTTGGTGAAGCTGCGCGGCGCCTGGCCGTCCTGCGCCATGCCGTACATCATGCGGCCGGCGCCGAAGATGTCGCTGTTGATGGCCGAAATGGCCGCGGTGATCACCACCACGTTCAGCACGTTGGCGGCGGAGCTGATGCCGAGGTTGCTGAAGATCTCAACGAACGGGCTGCCGTTCTGGCCGATGCTGTTCCACGGATAGATCGCCATCAGCACCATCAACGTCAGCACGTAAAACAGCAAGATGCGCACCGGTACGGCGTTGATCGCCTTCGGCAGCACTTTGGCGGGGTCTTTCGCCTCGCTGGCGGTGATGCCGATGATCTCGATGCCGCCGAAGGCGAACATCACTACCGCTAATGACGCGACCACGCCGCCAATGCCGTTAGGCATAAAGCCGCCGTGCTGCCACAGGTTGCTGATGCCGGTGGCGTGCTGGGCTTGCCCGAAACCGAACAGCATCACCGCCGCACCGCCGACGATCATCGCTACGATGGCGGCGACCTTGACCAGCGACAGCCAGAACTCCAGCTCGCCGAAAACCTTGACGCTGCACAGGTTGAGCGCGCCGATAAACAGGATGATGCTGAGCACCCAGACCCACTGGGCGACGTCCGGGAACCACAGCCCCATATAGATGCCGAAGGCAGTGACGTCCGCCAGGGCGACGATCACCATTTCAAAGGTGTAGGTCCAGCCGGTAAGGAATCCGGCCAGCGGGCCGAGATAGTGGCTGGCGTAGTGGCCGAACGAGCCGGAAACCGGCTGGTGCACCGCCATTTCACCCAGCGCGCGCATCACCATGAATACCGCCGCGCCGCCCACCAGGTAGGCCAGCAGCACCGCCGGGCCGGCCAGTTGGATGGCGCCGGCGGAGCCGTAGAACAGGCCGGTGCCGATCGCCGAGCCGAGAGCCATGAAACGGATATGCCGCGCGTTTAGTCCGCGTCTGAGTTGTGTCGTTTCGTTACGCATGTTGCTTCCCGTTAAGTGTTTGCCGAACAGGCACGCGCTGCCCGCGCCGGGTGGAACGCACCCGGCGGGGCAGAACAAACTGCGTGATTCAGTGTGTGATGATTATGCCTGGCTAGGCAGCAGCGCCGCAGGCAGCAGCGATGTCAGGTGACCGGCCGCCAATAGCTGGCTGGCGGCTTCAATGTCGGGGGCGAAGAAACGATCCTTGTCGTAGAAACTGACATGCTCGCGCAGCAGACGGCGCGCCTGCTCCAGACCTTCCGAGGTCTTCAGGCCGTTGCGGAAATCCAGGCCCTGGCAGGCGGCCAGCCACTCGACCGCCAGAATGCCGCGCACGTTGTCCGCCATGCTCCACAGACGGCGGCCGGCGGCCGGCGCCATGGAAACGTGGTCCTCCTGGTTGGCGGAGGTCGGAATGCTGTCGACGCTCGATGGATGCGCCAGCGCTTTGTTTTCGCTGGCCAGCGCCGCGGCGGTGACCTGAGCGATCATGAAGCCGGAGTTCACGCCGCCGTTCTCCACCAGGAACGGTGGCAGCTGCGACATGTGTTTGTCCATCATCAGCGAGATGCGGCGCTCGGACAGCGAACCGATTTCGGCGAATGCCAGCGCCAGGTTATCGGCGGCCATCGCCACCGGTTCGGCGTGGAAGTTGCCGCCGGACAGCACGTCACCCTGCTCGGCGAACACCAGCGGGTTATCGGAGACGGCGTTGGCTTCGATCTCCAGCACCTCGGCAGCCTGACGGATCTGCGTCAGGCAGGCGCCCATTACCTGCGGCTGGCAGCGCAGGGAGTAAGGATCCTGCACTTTTTCACAGTTGCGGTGCGAGTCGGAGACTTCGCTGCGCGCGCCGAGCAGGTGGCGATAGGCGAGGGCGGCGTCGATCTGGCCGCGCTGGCCGCGCACCTCGTGGATACGCGCATCGAACGGGCTGCGGGAGCCCAGCGCCGCTTCCACCGTCAGGCTGCCCGCCACGGTCGCGGCGGCGAACAGGTCTTCCGCGTCGAACAGGCCGCGCAGCGCGAAGGCGGCGGAGACTTGGGTACCGTTCAGCAATGCCAGGCCCTCTTTCGCCGCCAGCGTCAGCGGTTTCAGGCCGGCTTTGGCCAGCGCTTCGGTCGCCGGCAGCCATTGGCCCTGATGGCGCGCCTGGCCTTCGCCCAGCAGCACCAGACTCATGTGCGCCAGCGGCGCCAGGTCGCCAGAGGCGCCGACTGAGCCTTTCAGCGGGATATGCGGATAGACTTCGGCGTTGACCAGCGCGATCAGCGCCTGGATAACTTCCAGGCGAATGCCGGAGAAGCCGCGCGACAGGCTGTTGATCTTCAGCACCATGATCAGGCGCACCAGATTGTCGTCGGTCGGCTCGCCCACGCCGGCGGCGTGTGACAGCACGATCGAGCGCTGCAGATTTTCCAGATCGTCGCGGGCGATGCGCGTCGAAGCCAGCAGGCCAAACCCGGTGTTGATGCCGTATGTGGTGCGGTTTTCTTCAACGATGCGTTCGACGCAGGCCACGCTTTGCTGGATTGGGGCATAGGCGTTGTCGTCCAGCGTCAGCGTCACCGGGTGTTGATACACGTCGCGTAGCTGGGCCAGCGTCAGTTTGCCCGGGCGAATAGTCAGCGCTTTCATGCTTTTTCTCCTTGGGTCGCGGCAACCATCGGCAGGTTCAGGCCTTGCTCGCGGGCGCAGTCGATAGCGATATCGTAACCAGCGTCGGCGTGACGCATGACCCCGGTAGCCGGGTCATTGTGCAGCACGCGGGCGATGCGCTCGGCGGCTTCGTCGGTGCCGTCGCAGACGATCACCATGCCGGAGTGTTGGGAGAAGCCCATGCCGACGCCGCCGCCGTGGTGCAGGGAAACCCAGGTGGCGCCGCTGGCAGTGTTCAACAGGGCGTTCAGCAGCGGCCAGTCGGAAACCGCATCGGAACCGTCTTTCATCGCTTCGGTTTCACGGTTCGGGCTGGAAACGGAGCCGGAATCCAGGTGGTCGCGGCCGATGACGATCGGGGCGGACAGTTCGCCGCGGCGAACCATCTCGTTGAACGCCAGACCCAGCTTGGCGCGCTGGCCGAGGCCAACCCAGCAGATGCGCGCCGGCAGGCCCTGGAAGCTGATGCGCTCGCGCGCCATGTCCAGCCAGCGATGCAGGTGTTCGTCATCCGGGATCAGCTCTTTCACCATGGCGTCGGTTTTGTAGATGTCCTGCGGATCGCCGGACAGCGCCGCCCAGCGGAACGGCCCGATGCCGCGGCAGAACAGCGGACGGATGTAGGCCGGCACGAAGCCCGGGAAGTCGAAGGCATTGTCGACGCCGGTTTCTTTCGCCATCTGGCGAATGTTGTTGCCGTAGTCGAAGGTCGGCACGCCCATCTGCTGGAACGCCAGCATGGCTTTGACGTGATCGGCCATCGACTGCTTGGCGGCGGCGACCACCTTGGCCGGCTCGGTCTGGGCGCGCTGGCGATACTCTTCCCAGCTCCAGCCCTTCGGCAGGTAGCCGTTCAGCGGATCGTGGGCGCTGGTCTGATCGGTGACCATGTCCGGGCGCACGCCGCGGCGCACCAGCTCAGGCAGGATTTCCGCCGCGTTGCCGCACAGGGCGATGGAGATGGCTTTGCCTTCTGAGGTGTATTTCTTGATGCGGGCCAGCGCGTCGTCCAGATCTTTGGCCTGCTCATCGACGTAGCGGGTTTTCAGACGGAAATCGATGCGGCTCTGCTGACATTCGATGTTCAGCGAGCAGGCGCCCGCCAGCGTCGCGGCCAGCGGCTGCGCGCCGCCCATGCCGCCCAGACCGGCGGTCAGCACCCAGCGCCCCTGCAGGCTGCCGTCGTAATGCTGGCGGCCCGCTTCGACGAAGGTCTCATAGGTGCCCTGAACGATGCCCTGGCTGCCGATGTAGATCCAGCTGCCGGCGGTCATCTGGCCGTACATGGCCAGGCCTTTGGCGTCCAGTTCGTTGAAGTGTTCCCAGGTCGCCCAGTGCGGCACCAGGTTGGAGTTGGCGATCAGCACGCGCGGCGCGTTGCTGTGGGTTTTGAATACGCCGACCGGCTTGCCGGACTGCACCAGCAGGGTTTCGTCCTCTTCCAGCGTTTTCAGGGTTTCGACGATCTTGTCGTAGCAATCCCAGTCGCGCGCGGCGCGGCCGATGCCGCCGTACACCACCAGCTCATGTGGGTTCTCCGCAACTTCAGGATCGAGGTTGTTCATCAGCATGCGTAACGGCGCTTCGGTCAGCCAGCTTTTTGCGTTTAATTGTGTGCCGCGTGGCGCGCGTACATCGACATTGCGAACTTTGTTATTTGTAGTCACAGCATTTTCCTCAAACAGTATCGGTGCAGATTCCATGCCGCGGTGGGGATGAGTACCACGGCATAACAATGCGTAGGGCTTATTAACATATACTTGTATGTACAAGCATATGCAACACTGACCAGTTGCCGCTGAAAGGTGGCATAAGAAAAAGTTATTTTCTTTTTATATCAGGTTGATATGCGATTTTTTATCACCGGCTTCATATGCGAAAAGCCGGAGAAAAGTGAGCTGTTCGGCAAAAATGAATTAAAATTGACTCATTTTTGGGCGGCTAGTCACAATATTTTTACAGACTGATTACAGTTGGCGGCGGAGGATAAACAAGCCCTATCACCGCGGGAAGAAAGCCCGCCGTGGGCGGGCTTGCCAGGCTCAGGCGGCCGGTTGCAGCATCGGCTTGCGGCTCATCTTGCACACCGTGGCGATGGCGGCGATCAGCGCCGGTACGCACAGGAACATCAGGATGCTCTGCACTTCCCACTGCATCGCCAGCAGTTGGGCGCCCATCATGGTGCCGGCGACGCCGCCGAAGCGGCCGATGCCCTGCATCCAGGCGATGCCGGTGGCGCGGCTGTGGGTCGGGTAGAAGGTGGCCGCCAGCGTTTGCAGCCCGGACTGCGCGCCGTTCATGGTGACGCCCATCAGGAAGATGAAGGCGCCCAGCAGCACGATCTGCTTGTCTTCGGTGGCCATCGCCACGATCAGCAGGGCGGTGACGACAAAGCCGCTCGAGACCACTTTGTGCGCATTCCAGCGGTCCATCAGCCAGCCGGCCACCAGGATGCCCAGCGTGCCGCCGAAGGTGAACAGCGAGGTGAGCATCGCCGACTGTTCCAGCTGATAGCCCAGCCCCTGCATCAGGATTGGCATCCAGCTCAGCAACACGTAGTAGATCACCAGCCCCATGAAGTAGGTCACCCACAGCATCAGCGTGCCGAGCAGGTAAGGGCGGCTGAACAGCAGGCCGACGCTGGTCTTGGCCTGCGTCAGCTTCTCTTCGTACAGGTAAAAACGCGTCACGCCGTCGAGGCTCTGGCTGACGAAGCGTTGCGCGATGCGTTTGATCTTCGCCGCATCCTGCCCGCGGTTGACCATATATTTGACCGATTCCGGCAGCAGCAGGATCAGCAAAACCGTCAACGCCAGCGGCGCAATGGCGCCGAGCAACAGCACGCTGTGCCAGCCGTAGCTCGGGATCAGCCACGATGAAATGGCGCCGCCGCCGGCCGCGCCCAGCGGAAAGCCGCAATACATGGTATTGATCGCCAGCGAACGGCAGCGCTGCGGCGCGTATTCGGAGATCAGCGTGATAGCGTTGGGCATCGCCGCTCCCAGCCCGAGGCCGGTGAGGAAACGCCACAGCGTCAGGCTATTGAGCGAGCCGGCGTAGGCGGTGGCCAGGCTCGACAGGCCGAAGAACAGGCAGGAAAACACCAGCACGCGCTTGCGGCCGATGCGGTCGGAGATTGGCCCGGCTATCAGCGCGCCGAGCGACAGCCCCAGCAGCGCGGCGCTCAGCACCGGCCCCAGATCCTGCTTCACGATGCCCCAGTCTTTGGCGACCGAGGGGGCGATATAGCCCATGGCGGCGGTATCGAAACCGTCGATGGCGAGGATCAGGAATCCGAGAATGATCAGTGTCCAGTGAAACAGCGAAAACTTGCTGTCGTCGATGGCCTGTTGAATATTTAACTCGCTGGTGGAATGAGTCATGGCACCCTCTAAACGCAGATGTAGTCGTGATGAATAGTACGTGGCCGAGACTGACGCTCGGCTTGTGTTTGCTTGTATATACATCTGCGCGTCGGCGCTTTATGTCAAATATAATTATCTTATTTGTTAACTGCGTGTTGTTTTCTGTGGAGCAGGTTGCACCGCGAATGAAAGGCCTAAGACCGGTTAACAAATTAAATGAACGCCATTGGCGGTGAGATATGCTGGCGGCGGCGCGGAGGAAAAAATTTAATACAATTTTGGCCGTTTGGTCGCCGGGCCGGAATCTGCGATAATCGTTTTTTACTTTTCCAGATTGAGAAACCGATGCAGTACCCGATCAACGAGATGTTCCAAACCTTGCAGGGCGAAGGCTTTTTCACCGGCGTGCCGGCCATTTTCATCCGCCTGCAGGGCTGCCCGGTAGGGTGCAGCTGGTGCGACACCAAACATACCTGGGAAAAGGAAGCCCATCGGGAAGTAGACCTGCAACGGATCCTGGTCAAAACAGAAGAGAGCGACGCCTGGGGCAATGCCAGCGCCGAGCAGCTGTTGGCGGTGATGCGCCAACAAGGCTACACCGCGCGCCATGTGGTGATCACCGGCGGCGAACCCTGCATTTACGATCTGGCGCCGCTGACCGAGCTGTTCGAACAGCACGGCTACCGTTGCCAGATTGAAACCAGCGGCACCCACGAAATTCGCTGCTCCGCCAACACCTGGGTGACGGTTTCGCCCAAGGTGAATATGCGCGGCGGCATGAAGGTGTTGGATCAGGCGCTGCGGCGCGCCGACGAGGTGAAGCATCCGGTGGCGCGCGAGCGCGACATCGAGGCGCTGGATGCGCTGCTGGCGACGTTGCAGGATGACAAGGCGCGCATTATCGCGCTGCAGCCGATCAGCCAGAAAGAAGAGGCGACCCGTCTGTGTATTGAAACCTGTATCGCGCGCAATTGGCGGCTGTCGATGCAGACCCACAAGTATCTGAACATCGCCTAAAATCAGGGCGCCATTGCGGCGCCCTTTCTTTTAACCTTTATATACGCATCCCGCAGTACAGGTCTCTTTCACCATCACCGCCGTCAATTCCGGCAGCTGGGGCTTGAGCTGCTGCCAAATCCAGGCGGCGAGCACTTCGCTGGTGGGATTTTCCAATCCTGGAATATCGTTCAGATAATGGTGATCCAGCCGTTCCCAGATCGGGGAAAACACAGCCTTGAGCTCGGCGAAATCCATCACCCAACCGGTGTGGGGATCCACTTCACCGGTCACTTCCAGACGCACCATAAACGAATGCCCATGCAGACGGCCGCATTTATGGCCCTCCGGCACGTGCGGCAAGCGGTGTGCGGCTTCAAACTGAAAATCTTTAAACAGCGTGGTTGCCATTATTACGGCCTCATTGACTCAAAAACCGCCGCATAGTACCGGAAAGCGCGTCTGCTTGCCATTTATACCGTTATGGTCTACCGCCGCGGTAACCGCGCCCGGTTAACACTTTTTTTGTTTGGTGTTTGCGGCACCTATCGGCTGGGGTTATGAGTCGAAATGTTGAACGGTGAAAAAATGATGAAAAAAAGCGCTTTAATTTCATCTGGATAAAAAACTTTGTTTAACGGTTTAAGCGTTATCCCTTACCAGAAAAACAGCTTAGTCATTTTGGTTATGATTTATTGCTATCCCTTATTTAATCGTTGCTATTCTGCTCGGTAACCTTACAAACTCTCCTGATCTTTTCCGCACACCCGACGCAGCGAAGAGACAGCGACTGGCACTGGCGCGCGCCTGGCAGGAAAGGCGCTAAGTATAGGAAATAAGTACAGCAATGACGACTCAGGCTCCTCCAACATCTTTGCTCCCGCTGACGCCCGAACAGCTGGCGCGCCTGCAGGCGACGATCGGCGACTATTCGCCGACGCAGCTGGCGTGGCTGTCCGGTTATTTTTGGGGCATGGTCAATCAACAGCCCGGAGCCGTGGCCATTGCGCCTGTCGCCCCTGCGGCTGCCGCCGGCATCACCATCATTTCCGCTTCGCAGACCGGCAATGCGCGCCGCCTGGCGGAGCAGCTGCGCGACGATCTGCTGGCCGCCAATCTGAGCGCCACGCTGATCAACGCCGGCGACTACAAGTTCAAGCAGATAGCTCAAGAGCGCCTGCTGGTGATCGTCGCTTCCACGCAAGGGGAAGGCGAGCCGGCGGAAGAAGCGGTGGCGCTGCATAAATTCCTGTTTTCGAAGAAGGCGCCGAAGCTCAATGACACCGCGTTTGCGGTGTTCGGGCTGGGCGACACCTCTTATGAGAATTTCTGCCAGTCAGGTAAAGATTTCGACGGCAAGCTGGCCGAGCTGGGTGCCGAGCGCCTGGTGGAGCGCGTGGATGCCGACGTGGAGTACCAAGAGCTGGCCGCCGCCTGGCGCAAACAGGTGGTGTCGGTGCTGAAGGCGCGCGCGCCGGCGGAAAGCGCCGCGCCGGGCGTGTTGGCCAGCGGCGCGGTTGACCTGATCGACAGCAGTCCGTACAGCAAGGAACAACCGCTCACCGCCCAACTGGCGGTCAAGCAGAAAATTACCGGCCGCGCGTCGGATAAAGACGTGCGCCATATCGAGATCGATCTGGGCGACTCCGGCCTGCGCTATCAGCCGGGCGATGCGCTCGGCGTATGGTTCGACAACGATCCGGCGCTGGTGGACGAACTGGTGCAGCTGTTGTGGCTGAAAGGCGACGAGCCGGTTGAGGTGGAAGGGCAGACCCTGCCGCTGGCGCAGGCGCTGCGCAGCCATTTCGAGCTGACGCAGAACACCACGCCGATCGTCGATAAATACGCCGCGCTGTCGCGCGACGAAACGCTGATCGGCCTGCTGGCGGATAAAGCCGCGCTGCAGCATTACGCGCACAACACGCCGATCGTCGACATGGTGCGCCAGGCGCCGGCGGATCTGAGCGCCGAACAGCTGATCGGCCTGCTGCGTCCGCTGACGCCGCGCCTGTACTCCATCGCCTCTTCGCAGGCGGAGAACGAAAGCGAAGTGCACATCACCGTGGGCGTGGTGCGTTACGACATCGACGGGCGCGCCCGCAGCGGCGGCGCCTCCGGCTTCCTGGCGGATCGCCTGGAGGAGGACGGCGACGTGCGGGTGTTTATCGAGCACAACGACAACTTCCGTCTGCCGGCCAACCCGGAAACGCCGGTGATCATGATCGGCCCGGGCACCGGCATCGCGCCGTTCCGCGCCTTTATGCAGCAGCGCGACGCGGACGGCGCCGGCGGCAAAAACTGGCTGTTCTTCGGCAACCCGCACTTTACCGAAGATTTCCTGTATCAGGTCGAATGGCAGCGCTACGTGAAAGACGGCCTGCTGACCCGCATCGATCTGGCTTGGTCCCGCGACCAGCAACATAAAATATACGTACAAGACAAACTGCGCGAACAGGGCGCGGAAGTGTGGCGCTGGATTCAGGAAGGCGCGCACATTTACGTCTGCGGCGATGCCAATCGCATGGCGAAAGACGTGGAAAACACATTACTGGAACTGGTGGCCGAGCACGGTGGCATGGATACCGAGCAGGCGGATGAATTTTTAAGTGAGCTGCGCCTTGAGCGCCGTTATCAGCGAGATGTTTACTGATGAGTGATAAACACCCCGGGCCTTTGGTAGTCGAAGGCAAACTGGCCGATGCGGAGCGCATGAAGAAGGAAAGCAACTTCCTGCGCGGCACCATCGCCGAAGATTTGAACGACGGCCTGACCGGCGGCTTCAACGGCGACAACTTCCTGCTGATCCGTTTTCACGGCATGTACCAGCAAGATGACCGCGACATTCGCGCCGAACGCGCCGAGCAGAAGCTGGAGCCGCGCCACGCCATGATGCTGCGCTGTCGCCTGCCGGGCGGCATCATCAGCCCGCAGCAGTGGCTGGGCATCGACAAGTTCGCGCAGGAGAGCACGCTGTACGGCAGCATTCGCATCACCAACCGCCAAACGTTCCAGTTTCACGGCATTCTGAAAGGCAACGTCAAACCGGTGCACCAGCTGCTGAACCGCTTGGGGCTGGACGCGCTGGCGACCGCCAACGACGTGAACCGCAACGTGCTGTGCACCTCCAACCCGGTGGAGTCCGAGCTGCATCAGGAAGCCTACGAGTGGGCGAAGAAGATCTCCGAACACCTGCTGCCGCGCACCCGCGCCTACGCAGAGGTGTGGCTGGATCAGGAGAAGGTGGCCACTACCGACGAAGAGCCGATTCTGGGGCCGACCTACCTGCCGCGCAAATTCAAAACCACGGTGGTGATCCCGCCGCAGAACGACGTCGATCTGCACGCCAACGACATGAACTTCGTGGCGATCGCCGAAAACGGCAAGCTGGTGGGCTTCAACCTGCTGGTGGGCGGCGGGCTGTCCATTGAGCACGGCAACAAGAAAACCTACGCGCGTCAGGCCAGCGAGTTCGGCTACATTCCGCTCGAGCATACGCTGGCGGTGGCGGAAGCGGTGGTGACCACGCAGCGCGACTGGGGCAACCGCACCGATCGCAAGAACGCCAAAACCAAATACACGCTGGAGCGCGTCGGGGTGGACGTTTTCCGCGCCGAAGTGGAAAAGCGCGCCGGCATCACTTTTGCGCCGATTCGGCCGTATGAATTCACCGGCCGCGGCGATCGCATCGGTTGGGTGAAGGGCATCGACGATCAGTGGCACCTGACGCTGTTTATCGAGAACGGCCGCCTGCTGGACTATCCGGGGCGCCCGCTGAAGACCGGTATGGCGGAGATCGCCAAGATCCATAAAGGCGACTTCCGCCTGACGGCGAACCAAAACGTGATCATCGCCGGCGTGCCGGAAAGCGAAAAGGCGAAGATTGAAGCCTTGGCGCGCGATCATGGCCTGATCGACGATGAGATCAGCGAGCAACGCAAAAACTCGATGGCCTGCGTGTCGTTCCCGACCTGCCCGCTGGCGATGGCGGAGGCCGAGCGTTTCCTGCCGCAGTTTGTCACCAAGGTGGAAGGGATCATGCATCGGCACGGGGTGGGTGACGAGCATATCGTGCTGCGCATCACCGGCTGCCCGAACGGCTGTGGCCGCGCGCTACTGGCGGAGCTGGGGCTAGTGGGCAAGGCGGTCGGCCGCTATAACCTGCATTTGGGCGGCAACCGCGAAGGCACGCGCATTCCGCGCATGTACCGCGAGAACATCAACGAAGATGAGATCCTGAGCGAGATCGATCTGCTGGTGGGGCGCTGGGCGAAGGAGCGCAACGCCGGCGAAGGTTTCGGCGACTTCACCGTTCGCGCGGGCATCGTCAAACCGGTGCTGGATCCGGCGCGAGATTTTTGGGAGTGAGGCCGGCGGCCCCTGGGCAGAGGGGCCGCACAGGTCATTTCAAGTATCAGGAGAGACAACATGGCTGAATTCGATCTGGCGGCGCTGAACGCGTTGCCCAAATCCGGGCAGGCGCTGGCATTAGCGGTGGTCAATGGCCAACTGGAGACCCTCAGCGCCGAACAGCGCGTTGCATGGGCGCTGGAGCATCTGCCCGGCGAATTCGTACTCTCGTCCAGTTTCGGCATTCAGGCGGCGGTATGCCTGCACCTGGTGACGCGTATCCGGCCGGATATCCCGGTGATCCTGACCGACACCGGTTATCTGTTCCCGGAAACCTATCGCTTTATCGATCAACTGACCGACCAACTGAAGCTGAATCTGCAGGTGTTCCGCGCGGAGCAGTCTCCCGCCTGGCAAGAGGCGCGCTATGGCAAGCTGTGGGAGCAGGGCGTGGAAGGGATTGAAAAATACAACCAGATCAACAAGGTCGAGCCGATGAACCGCGCGCTGGAAACGCTGGGCGCGCAGAGCTGGTTCGCCGGCCTGCGGCGCGAGCAGTCCGGCAGCCGCGCCAATCTGCCGGTACTGGCGGTGCAGCGTGGGGTGTTCAAGATCCTGCCGATCATCGACTGGGACAACCGCAAGATTTACCAGTATCTGACCGAACACGGGCTGAGTTATCACCCGCTGTGGGAGCAGGGTTACCTGTCGGTCGGCGATACCCACACCACCCAGAAGTGGGAGCCGGGCATGAGCGAGGAAGAGACGCGTTTCTTCGGCCTGAAGCGCGAGTGCGGCCTGCACGAAGGCTAAACGGCGCGATCAACATGACAGGGCTCAGCAATGCTGGGCCCTGTTTTTTTGCGGGCTACTTTTTCTTCTGCGCTTTCGGCGGGTGCGCCTGCGCCAGCTCTTTGATCAGCGGCAGCAGGATTTGCACGCTGTCGCGGCTGCGTTTGTCGATCCGCCCCGGCAGGTAGCGATCCAGATACTGCAGATTGTCATACTGCGGACGGTGCCAGGTGATGCCCTGCGGGAAGTGCGGGCTGACGGCGCGCTGTTGGTAGCCATCTTTGTCGCCCAGCGACCAGTTGGTGGCCTCCACCGACAGCACCGGGATGCCAGCGGCGTCGAACACCTCTTGATCGGAGCAGCAGCCGGTGCCTTTCGGATGCTGTGCGCTGCCCGGATTGGTGGCGGCGGCGATGCCGTAGCGATGGGCGATATCCAGCGCGCGATCGCGGGAACGCTTCGCCATTTGCGGCGGCGTGTTGCGACCGGCGTTGAAATACAGACGATCGCCGGTGATCAGGCTGTCGAGGTTGATCACCAGCACGGTGTTGCTTTTCTCTTCCGCGCTCATGCGTTGCAGGTAGTTCTGCGCCCCCAGTGAACCGATCTCTTCGGCGCTGGTGGCGACGAAGCGCAGGCCGTAGGCGGTGGGAATGTTCTTCAAGCGTTCCGCCAGTTCCAGCATCACGCCGATGCCGGAGGCGTTGTCGTCGACGCCCTGCAGCGTCAGGCCGCCGAGGTTGTTATCCAGATCCTCATCGCTCTGCGGCGTATAGGTGTCGAAGTGGGCGATGACCACGATCTGTTTTGGGCTGTCGCCGTTGCGGGCGGCGATCACCGAGCTGGCGGTGACGTTGTTCCAGTTCTTCTTGCCGTCTTTGCTGGTGTAGAGATAGCGCGTATTGACGCTGCGAATGTCGCTTTGGTAACCCATCTTGCTGAATTGCTGCTTCAGATAGTCGGCGGTGAGCAATTCTGCCGGGCTGCCCGCCATGCGGCCGGGGAAGTAAGTGGCGATGTGGCGGGTCTGTTCGGCGGCGAAACGGCCCATTGGCGCGTCTTTTACGGGCTGTGCGGCACAAACGCTGAAGACGCCGCCGAGTGCGAGGGCCAGCAGGCTGGTCTTCAGGTAAAAACGGGAAAACATACCGAAAAATCCTTCTTTGCTATCGGCGCTGCCGATCATTTTTCTTCGGCACCCAGTATGAGACGCCGGGCGGCATTACACAATTTCCCTGTCTCTTAATTTCGTACGAACGCGCAAACCGCCGCCGTGAGTATTACCGTTTGCCTCCTGCGTTGCGGCCTATATTCCATAAAGGAACTAATCATTCCTTTTCGTCATTTCAGAGGCTAAATCTCAGCCCGTATAGTCACACTATCTTTCTGTTATATGAAAAGGCTGTTGTGGACTATCTACCAATATTCGCCGACCTGAAACAACGCCCGGTACTGGTCGTTGGCGGTGGTGACGTGGCTGCGCGCAAAGTCGATCTGCTTCAGCGCGCCGGGGCTGAAATACGGATAGTTGCGCAGTCGCTCTCACCGGAACTGGAACAACAACGTCAGCAAGGGCAGGTGCTCTGGCTGGGGAAAAGCTTTGATCCGCAGCAGTTGGACGACGTGTTTATGGCGATCGCCGCCACGGACGACAACGCGCTGAACGCCGCGGTGTTCGCCGAGGCGGATAAACGCCGGGTGTTGGCCAACGTGGTGGACGATCAGCCGCGCTGCTCATTCATTTTCCCGTCGATCATCGATCGCTCGCCGCTGGTGGTGGCGGTGTCGTCCAGCGGCCAGGCGCCGGTGCTGGCGCGACTGCTGCGCGAAAAGCTGGAGGCGTTGCTGCCCGCTAGTTTGGGGCAGATGGCGCAGGTGGCGGGCCGTTGGCGCGGCCAGGTCAAACGGCGGTTGGCTTCGATCGGCGAACGTCGCCGTTTCTGGGAGAAAACCTTCGGCGGCCGTTTCGCCACGCTGGTGGCCAACGGCCAGACGGCGCAGGCGGAACGGCAGCTGGAGCAGGATTTACACCGCTTCGCCGCAGGCGATGAAGGCGCACAGGGCGAGATCGCCCTGGTGGGTGCCGGGCCGGGCGACGTGGGGCTGTTGACCCTGCGCGGGCTGCAGGTGATGCAGCAGGCGGACGTGGTGCTGTATGACCATCTGGTCAGCGGCGAGATCCTCGATCTGGTGCGCCGCGACGCCGAACGCATCTGCGTGGGCAAGCGCGCCGGCGCGCACTCGGTGATCCAGGAAGAGACCAACCGGCTGCTGGTGGAGCTGGCGCAGCAGGGCAAACGCGTGGTGCGCCTCAAGGGCGGCGATCCGTTCATCTTTGGCCGCGGCGGCGAAGAGCTGCAGGTGGCCGCCGTCGCCGGCATTCCGTTCCAGGTGGTGCCGGGCGTCACGGCCGCCGCGGGGGCGACCGCCTACGCAGGCATTCCGCTGACGCATCGCGATCACGCGCAGAGCGTGACCTTTATCACCGGCCACTGCCGCCCGGACGGCGATGGTCTGGACTGGGCCGATCTGGCCCGGGCGCGGCAGACGCTGGCTATCTACATGGGCACCATGAAGGCGGCGGACATCAGCCAACGTCTGATCGCCCACGGTCGCGACGCCGCGACGCCGGTAGCGGTGATCAGCCGCGGCACGCGCGCCGATCAGCAGGTGCAGATCGGCACGCTGGAACACCTGGAATACCTGGCCCAACGGGCGCCGCTGCCGGCGCTGCTGGTGATTGGCGAAGTGGTGGAACTGCACCGTCAAATCGCCTGGTTCGGGCATCAATCGCAGACGGAAGGGGCCGCGCGCCCGGCCGTCGTGAATTTGGCATAGGCAAGGCTTTTAAGGATCTGTTATGGACGAAAAACGACTCACTCATTTGCGGCAATTGGAGGCGGAGAGTATCCATATCATCCGTGAAGTCGCCGCTGAATTCGCCAACCCGGTGATGCTGTATTCCATCGGCAAAGACTCTTCCGTGATGCTGCATTTGGCGCGCAAGGCGTTCTTCCCCGGCACGCTGCCGTTCCCGCTGCTGCATGTCGATACCGGCTGGAAGTTCCGCGAAATGTACGAATTCCGCGATCGCACCGCGAAGGAGTACGGCTTCGAGCTGCTGGTGCATAAAAACCCGGAAGGGGTGGCGATGGGCATCAACCCGTTCGTGCACGGCAGCGCCAAGCATACCGACATCATGAAAACCGAGGGCCTGAAGCAGGCGTTGAACAAGTACGGTTTCGACGCTGCCTTCGGCGGTGCGCGGCGCGACGAGGAGAAATCGCGCGCCAAAGAGCGCATCTATTCGTTCCGCGATCGCTTCCACCGCTGGGATCCGAAAAACCAGCGGCCGGAGCTGTGGCACAACTACAACGGCCAGATCAACAAAGGGGAGAGCATCCGCGTGTTCCCGCTGTCGAACTGGACCGAGCTGGATATCTGGCAGTACATCTTCCTGGAAAAGATCGACATCGTGCCGCTGTACCTGGCGAAACCTCGCCCGGTGGTGGAGCGCGACGGCATGCTGATGATGGTGGACGACGATCGCATCGATCTGCAGCCGGGTGAAGTGATCAGCCAGCGCATGGTGCGTTTCCGCACCCTGGGGTGCTGGCCGCTGACCGGCGCGGTGGATTCGCAGGCGCAAACCCTGCCGGAGATCATCGAAGAGATGCTGGTCTCCACCACCAGCGAACGCCAGGGGCGGATGATCGATCGCGATCAGTCCGGCTCGATGGAGCTGAAAAAGCGTCAAGGGTATTTCTAAGGAGCCGCCGGATGAACAACGCAATTGCACAACAAATCGCTGACCAGGGCGGCGTCGAGTCCTATCTGCACGCGCAGCAGCACAAGAGCCTGCTGCGCTTTCTGACCTGCGGCAGCGTCGATGACGGCAAAAGCACTTTGATTGGCCGCCTGCTGCACGATACCCGCCAGATCTACGAGGATCAGCTGTCGACGCTGCACAGCGACAGCAAACGCATCGGTACTCAGGGCGAAAAGCTCGACCTGGCGCTGCTGGTGGACGGCCTGCAGGCCGAGCGCGAGCAGGGCATCACCATCGACGTGGCCTATCGCTATTTCTCGACCGAAAAACGTAAATTTATCATCGCCGATACCCCGGGGCATGAGCAGTACACCCGCAACATGGCCACCGGCGCCTCGACCTGCGATCTGGCGATCCTGTTGATCGACGCGCGCAAAGGGGTGCTGGATCAGACTCGCCGCCACAGCTTTATCGCGACCCTGCTGGGCATTCGCCATCTGGTGGTCGCGGTAAACAAAATGGATCTGGTGGACTATCAGGAAGCGGTGTTCGAGCAGTTCAAACAGGATTACCTGACCTTCGCCCAGCAGTTGCCCGGCGATCTGGACATCAAGTTCGTGCCGTTGTCGGCGCTGGACGGCGACAACGTGGCGAGCGAAAGCGCCCATATGCCGTGGTACAGCGGCCCGACGCTGCTGGAAGTGCTGGAGAGCGTTGATGTGATCAGCGAGCGAGAAAACCAGCCGCTGCGTTTCCCGGTACAGTACGTCAACCGCCCGAACCTCGATTTTCGCGGTTATGCCGGCACGCTGTCCGCCGGCGTGGTGCGGGTGGGGCAACGCATCAAAGTGCTGCCTTCCGGCGTGGAGTCCAGCGTGGCGCGCATCGTGACTTTTGACGGCGATCTGCAAGAAGCGGTGCCGGGCGAGGCGATTACGCTGGTGCTGAAAGATGAAGTGGACATCAGCCGCGGCGATTTGCTGGTCGACGCCGGCGAAAACCTGCAGGCGGCGCAGAGCGCGCGGGTGGACGTGGTATGGATGGCCGAGCAGTCGCTGGTGCCGGGCCAGAGCTACGACATCAAGATCGCCGGCAAAAAGACCCGCGCCCGCGTGGAGAGCATCCACCATCAGGTGGAGATCAACACGCTGGCGCAACACCCGGCCGACACATTGCCGCTCAACGGCATCGGGTTGGTGGAGCTGACCTTCGACGAACCTCTGGTGCTGGACAGCTATCAGAGCAATCACGACACCGGCGGGCTGATCTTCATCGATCGCATGAGCAACGTGACGGTTGGCGCCGGTCTGGTGCGTGAAACGCTGCAGGCCGCATCGGCGGCGCGCGGAGAATTCAGCGCCTTCGAGCTGGAGCTGAATGCGCTGGTGCGCAAGCACTTCCCGCACTGGGGCGCCCGCGATCTGCTCGGTGGCCGATAAGGTGGCCGCTGAACTGAGGGCGACCGGGCCGGACGATGAGAACGTGGTTTGGCATCCGCACGCGGTCACGCGCGCGGATCGCGAAGCGCGCAACGGCCACCGCGGCGCGGTGCTGTGGTTTACCGGGCTGTCCGGCTCGGGCAAATCCACCGTCGCCGGCGCGCTGGAGCAAGCGCTGCATGGGCTTGGCGTCAGCACCTATCTGCTGGACGGCGATAACGTGCGCCACGGTTTGTGCCGCGATCTCGGTTTTTCCGACGAGGATCGGCGCGAGAACATCCGCCGGGTGGGAGAAGTGGCCAAACTGATGGTGGATGCCGGGCTGGTGGTGCTGACCGCGTTCATTTCGCCGCACCGCGCCGAGCGGCAACTGGTGCGCGAGATGCTCGGCGACGATCGCTTTATCGAGGTGTTCGTCGACACGCCGTTGGCGATCTGTGAGGCGCGCGATCCGAAGGGATTGTATAAGAAAGCGCGCGCCGGCGAGCTGCGCAATTTCACCGGTATCGACGCGGTTTATGAGGCGCCGCAGCAGCCGGAAATCCACCTCGACGGCCAACAATTGGTAACAAATTTGATTGCGCAATTGTTAGACGTGTTGCGTGGTCAGGCTATTATCAAACCCTGAATTCAAAAAAAGCGTGTGGCGTTTTTCGCCATGCGCTTTTTACTCTAAGCCGCCGCAGAGCGAGCCGAATAACCAGGGATCACTATGCAAAATGTCACGCCTATCTTGATCGACTCCAAGCAGTCAAAACAGGAGAGAGAGGAGCCTTCTTATTCTTTCCTGGGCGGCGTCAGCGGCTTTGTTTTCTACTGGCTGGCGTTCGCGTTGCCGTTTCTGGTTTACGGTTCCAACACGCTGTTTTTCCTGCTCTATACCTGGCCGTTTTTCCTGGCGCTGATGCCGCTGTCGGTGCTGATCGGCATCACTCTCAGCATGCTGCTGCGCGGCCGTCTGATCTTGACGCTGCTGCTGACCGGCGCCGTTGTGCTGTGCCTGTTCTGGCTGGTGTTCAGCTTCCTGACCGGGTGGTGAGAGAGTGGGCGCCGATGCCGGCGCCCGCAGGATTGCAAAGCCGTGCCGAAGGTTACAAAACTTTGCTTAGAAACGCCTGAGTGCGCGGATTGGACGGGTGACTGAAGATCTGCTGCGGCTGCCCCTCTTCCTGAATGATCCCCTGATCGATAAACAGTACCCGGTCGGCCACCTCGCGGGCAAAGCCCATCTCATGCGTCACCACCACCATGGTCATGCCCTCGAGGGCCAGTGATTTCATCACCGCCAGCACTTCGCCCACCTGCTCAGGATCGAGCGCGGAGGTCGGTTCGTCGAACAACATGATCTTCGGCTCCATCGCCAGCGCGCGGGCGATGGCCACCCGCTGCTGCTGGCCGCCGGACAGACTGTTGGGATAGGCGTCGATCTTGTCGAGCAGGCCAACCTTGAGTAGCAGCTGCTCGGCTTGTGCGATGGCTTCAGCGCGCGGCTGTTTCTTCACGCTCACCGGCGCCATGATGATATTTTCCAACACTGTCATGTGCGGGAACAGGTTGAAGCGCTGAAATACCATGCCCACGCTTTCACGCATTTTGTTCAGGTCGGTTTTCTGATCGTGGACGGCGAAGCCGTTCACCTCGATCTCGCCGCCGGAGAGCGTTTCCAGCGCATTGATGCAGCGCAGGAAGGTGCTTTTTCCCGAGCCGGAAGGGCCGATGACGCACACCACTTCGTTGGCGGCGATCTGGCAAGAAATGCCGCGCAGCACGTGGCTTTCGCCGAACTGTTTTTGCAGGTTATGTACGCGAATCACTTTTACCGAACCTCTTTTCCATGTGCTGCACCAGCAGCGAGAGCAGGAAGGTGATGACCCAATAGACCAGCGAAATGGTCAGATAGGGCTCCCAGTAGGTGGCGTAGGCGCCGGAGACGGTACGGGCGGCATAGGCCAGATCCGCCAGGCCGATGGCGGAGGCCAGCGACGAATCCTTGACGATGGCGATGGCGTTGTTGCCCAGCGGCGGCAGCATGCGGCGGAAAGCCTGCGGCAGGATCACCTGACGCATGGTCTTGCCATAGCTCATGCCCAGCGAGCGCGATGCCTCCATCTGGCCGCGATCGATCGACTGGATCCCGGCGCGGAAGATTTCCGACACATAGGCGCCGGCGTTGAGCGTGATCGCCACCACGCAGGAGAGAAAGGCGCCGTAGTCGGCGCGCAGCGCGCGAGCGAAATCGACGCTCATCAGGCCGCTGGTGACCAGCAGACCGTCACGCGGGTTGATGAACAGCGGCACCAGCGCGAAGTGCACCACCATGATCTGCACGAACAGCGGCGTGCCGCGAAAGGCGCTGATGTAGATGCGCACCGGCCACTGAACGCCGTAATGCAGGATGGGTTTCCAGATGCCGTGCGGCGCCTGCGCCAAGCGGCCCAGCCCGAGGATCAAGCCCCAGGTGGTGCCCAGCAGCACGCAGATAATAGTGCATTTGATGGTCATCCAGGCGCCTTCCATAAACAGCGGCGCGTATTCCTGGATGATCTCCCAGCGGAAGTTCAAGGGGTATTCCTTCTTGGTAGGCTGAAACGGTGGCGCGCCGACGCTCTTGCGGGCGCCGGCGACTGGGGATTATTCCGCCGGCAGCGTCGGTACGTTACTGTCGAACCAGGTTTGGTAGATCTTGGCGTAGGTGCCGTCGGCGACGATTTTCTTCAGGCCGGCGTTGATCTTGTTGCGCAGTTCATCGTTGCCTTTGGCGACGGCGATGCCGAAATACTGGCGCTCGAACTTGGCGTCGGGCACCAGCTTGAAGGCTTTCTCAGGGTGGGTTTTGATATAGAACTTGGCCACGCCGACGTCGCCGACCGCCGCGCCGATGCCGTCTTCATACAGCTCCTGCAGCATCAGCGGGGTGTTGTCAAAGCGCTTGATGGCGGTGCTGTTTTTACCCAGCACGTCGGACACCACGATGTCGCCGGTGCTGGAGTTTACCACGCCGACCTTCAGCGCTTTCAGCGCGGCGATGGAGTCCACCGTCGAGTCTTGCGGCACCACGATAGCCTGCTCCGCCGGGAAGTAAGGCGCTGAGAAATCAACCATTTGCTTGCGCTTGTCGGTGATGGTGATGCCGGAAATGATGATGTCGCGATCGCCGGAGTTCAGCGTGGCGAAGATCCCTTCCCACGGCGTATTGATCAGTTTGATTTGGAAGCCTTCAGCCTTGGCCACCGCCTTGATGATGTCGATATCGAAACCTTCCAGCTGCTTTTGGCTGTTTTCAAATTCGAACGGCCGATAGGTGCCGCCGGAGCCGACGACGTAGGTTGGTTCAGCCGCCAACGCGGCGATAGAGAAGGTGGCGGCCAGGCAGGCGCCGATCAGAACTAAACGTTTTAACATCGCGATCCCCGATAATGAATGGTTATATATTGGAATTATTTATGCACTATGAGTGCATAAAAATAAGCTTCAATGAATGAAAGTGCAACCGCTGCATGAGGATTATTCTCTCTATGGTGTTAAATATTCACTTTTTGCTTTGCTGTGGTGTAAGCGATGGGTCAGGAAGCGGTGATGCAGTGATTCTTGCTGCATAATGGAGGTGGGGCAGCGTGTGTCTCATTGGAAAACGCGGCGCGCGCGCCGAGCCAAAGGGGCGTTTTTTGCCGCTTTCGCAGCGGAATTAGGCGATAAACACGGGAACCCTTCATCCGTATTCTGAATTTGGCGCTGAAATGCCGCTCTCAGTGTGGAGTCCAACGAGAAGTTGTGGGATGATTGGTCGGTTTTTCAGGGGGCGGAGATGGGAAAACTTACGCTGCTATTGCTGGCATTGCTCGGTTGGTTACAGTATTCACTGTGGCTGGGCAAAAATGGTATTCACGATTACGTGCGGGTCAATGAAGACGTTGCGGTCCAGCAGGGCAACAACGCCAAGTTGAAAGCGCGTAACGATCAGCTGTTTGCCGAAATCGATGATTTGAACGGCGGACAGGAAGCGATCGAAGAGCGTGCGCGTAATGAGCTGGGCATGATCAAGCCCGGTGAGACTTTCTATCGTCTGGTTCCTGACCAATCCAGACGCAACGCGGCGTCTTCTTCGCAAAACAACGCACAAAAATAACGCATGAATCACTCCGCAGGTACCTTTCCCTCGGTGATTGCCGTCCTGCCCGCTGCCGGTATCGGCAGCCGCATGCAGGCGGAATGCCCGAAGCAATATTTAACCATCGGCCGGCACAGCATCGTCGAACACGCCATCCACGCCCTGTTGCGCCACCCGCGCATTGAACGGGTGATCGTGGCGATCGGCCCCGAAGATCGCCAGTTCGAACAGTTGCCGATCGCCCAGGATCCGCGGGTGATCGTCACCGAAGGCGGCAAGCAGCGCGCCGATTCGGTGATGGCCGGGCTGAAACTGGCGGGTGATGCGGACTGGGTGCTGGTGCACGACGCCGCGCGCCCCTGCCTGCACGCCGACGATCTCGAGCGCCTGCTGGCGATCACCGCACATAGCAAGGTCGGCGGCATTCTCGCCGCGCCGGTGCGCGACACCATGAAACGCGCCGAACCCGGCCGCGAAACCATCGCCCACACCGTCGAACGGCAGGATCTGTGGCATGCGCTGACGCCGCAGCTGTTTCCGCTGCCGCTGCTCAAGCAGTGCCTGCAGCGCGCGCTGGATGAAGGCGCGAACGTCACCGACGAAGCCTCGGCGCTGGAACATTGCGGCTATCATCCGCTGCTGATCGCCGGCCGGGCGGACAACATTAAAGTAACGCGGCCGGAGGATTTGGCGCTGGCGGCGTTCTATTTGACCCAGTTAGACAATTAAGGAGCGCATCATGCGTATCGGTCACGGTTTTGATGTACATAAATTCGGCGGCGAAGGCCCGTTGGTGATCGGTGGTGTTCGCATCCCTTACGACAAAGGCTTGCTGGCCCACTCCGACGGTGACGTCGCGCTGCATGCCGCCACCGACGCCCTGTTGGGGGCGGCGGCGCTGGGCGATATCGGCAAGCTGTTCCCCGATACCGATCCGGCCTTCAAGGGCGCGGACAGCCGCGAGCTGCTGCGCGAAGCCTGGAAACGCATCCGCGCCAAAGGGTACCGCCTCGGCAATCTCGACATCACGATTATTGCCCAGGCGCCGAAAATGGCGCCGCACATCCCGCAGATGCGCGTCTTCCTGGCGGAAGATTTGCAGTGCCATATGGATGACGTCAACGTGAAGGCCACGACCACCGAGCAGCTCGGTTTCACCGGGCGCGGCGAGGGCATCGCGTGCGAAGCGGTCGCCTTGCTGATCAAGGAATAACCGCATGGATATGGCGAATCTGACCTGGCTGCATGGCCGGCCGCAGAGCACCGGGGTGTTGAAAGCCAATCCGGAAGATTTCGTGGTGGTCGAAGATCTGGGCTTTGCGCCGGACGGCGAAGGCGAGCACGTGCTGGTGAATATCCGTAAAAACGGCTGCAATACCCAGTTTGTGGCCGATTACCTGGCGCGCTTCGCCGGCATTCACGCCCGTTCTGTCAGCTATGCCGGTTTGAAGGATCGCCACGCGGTGACCGAGCAGTGGTTCTGCCTGCATATGCCGGGTAAGGACACGCCGGATTTCTCCCGGTTTACGCTGGAAGGCTGCGAGGTGCTCTCGTCTGCCCGCCACCTGCGTAAAATGCGCATCGGCAACCTGAAGGGCAACCACTTTACGTTGGTGCTGCGCCAGATTTCCGATCGGCAGGACGTGGAACGTCGCCTGCAGGCCATCGCTGCGCAGGGCGTGCCGAACTACTTCGGCAGCCAGCGTTTCGGCCGCGGCGGCAACAATCTGGCGATGGCGCGCCGCTGGGCGAATGATGAAATTCGTGTCAAAGAGCGCAGCAAGCGCAGTTTCTATCTGTCCGCCAGCCGCAGCGCGCTGTTCAATCTGATCGCGAGCCAACGCCTGGCCGACGGCCTGCAGCGCACCGCGCTGGAGGGGGACGCCCTGCAGCTGAGCGGCCGCGGTAGCTGGTTCGTCGCCAAAGCCGATGAGCTGGAGGCATTGCAGCAGCGGCTGGATGCCGGTGAGCTGGTGGTTACGGCTCCCTTACCGGGCGACGGTGAGCCAGGCACCGCCGGCAAAGCCTTGGCTTTTGAACAACAATGCTTGGCGGAACAGCCGGAATTGCTTACGCTTTTAAAGCGCGAGCGTGTCGACCCCGCTCGCCGGGCCCTGCTGTTGCAGCCGCAAAATTTGCAGTGGAACTGGTGGGATGACGTTACCGTAGAATTGCGCTTCTGGCTGCCGGCAGGCAGCTTCGCGACCAGCGTGGTGCGTGAAATTATGCAGCAGGATGACAGTGATGCGGATATTGCTGAGTAACGATGACGGCGTCAGCGCCCCGGGCATTCAGGTGCTGGCGGCGGCGCTGCGGGAATTCGCCGAAGTGCAGGTCGTGGCGCCGGATCGTAACCGCAGCGGCTCTTCCAACGCCTTAACGCTGGAGTCGCCGTTGCGCACGCAGACGCTGGCCAACGGGGATATTGCGGTGTTGCAAGGGACGCCGACCGACTGCGTTTACCTTGGCGTCAACGCATTGATGCGCCCGGCGCCCGATATCGTGGTCTCCGGCATTAATGCCGGGCCGAATTTGGGTGACGACGTTATCTATTCCGGCACCGTCGCGGCGGCGATGGAGGGCCGGCACCTGGGGCTGCCCGCGCTGGCGGTGTCTCTGAACGGTCACCAACACTACGCGACCGCAGCGGCCATTACCTGCCGCATCCTGCGCGCGCTGCAGCGTGAACCGTTACGTACCGGAAAAATCCTGAATATTAACGTACCGGATCTGCCGCTGGCTGAGATCAAAGGCCTGCGCGTTACTCGCTGCGGCAGCCGCCATCCTGCCGACAAGGTCTTCTGCCAGCAGGATCCGCGCGGACAAAATATCTACTGGATCGGGCCGCCTGGTGATAAATTTGATGCCGGGCCGGATACCGACTTTGCGGCGGTGGAACAAGGCTATGTGGCGATAACGCCGCTACAGGTGGATTTAACCGCCTACGCGGCGCAAGAAGTCGTGAAAACATGGTTAACCAAGGCAGAGGTTAGCGGGGAATGGTGAATAAGCGCATGCAAACATTGCTGACGCAGCTGCGGCAGCAGGGGATCCGGGACGAAAAGCTGCTGCGGGCGATCGAAGCGGTGCCGCGCGAGCGTTTTGTCGATGAAGCGCTGGATCACAAAGCCTACGAAAACACCGCATTGCCGATCGGTTCCGGTCAGACCATTTCCCAGCCTTATATGGTGGCGCGGATGACCGAGCTGCTGAATCTGAAGCCCACCTCAAGGGTGTTGGAGATCGGCACCGGTTCCGGTTATCAAACCGCTATCCTGGCACATCTGGTGCAACACGTTTGTTCCGTCGAACGCATCAAGGGGCTGCAGTGGCAGGCCAAGCGCCGCCTGAAACAGCTCGATCTTCACAATGTTTCCACCCGCCACGGCGACGGCTGGCAGGGTTGGGCCTCGCGCGGCCCGTTCGATGCGATCATCGTCACTGCCGCGCCGCCGGAGATCCCGCAGGCGCTGGTGGAGCAGCTGGACGATGGCGGCATTTTGGTGTTGCCGGTGGGCGAGCAGGCTCAAACCCTCAAACGCATTCAGCGTCATGGCAACGATTTCGTTATCGATGCGGTAGAGGCAGTGCGCTTTGTGCCGTTGGTGAAAGGCGAATTGGCCTAGCGATTGTCTGAATTTTCGACCGTCTGCAAAATCTGTTGCACTTTCATCATGGCCGGATAAGGTTTTCTCGTTCCAATCAGGCTAATTTTCACTAGAATTGGCCTTTCTACGTAGTTGTCTTATGGTGCGGCAACGCCAATGTGGTTAGCATTGGCGCGCGTTTTGATGCTCCGGCGCGAGATGACCTGGCGTTCAGGGATCGGCCGGCGGCGCCTTTACATCGCAGAAACTGGGAAGTGGCAAAAGCTCGGCTACGATGTAAAGGGTATTTTGGATATATCACTGATATTGCTGTCATGGGGGAAGCATGAGCACGGGAAGCCCAATGATTACGTTACGCCGGGTAGCGGTGTGTACGATGGTAAGTTTGTGGTTGGCGGGTTGTACGAATACGGCCTCGACGTCGGCTCCTATCAGCAGCGTGGGGGGCGGCGGTGCCGCTCCATCCGGCAATAATAATGGCGGAGTGCAGCAGGCCAGCCCAGAGGGCCGCATTGTCTATAACCGCAGTTATAACGCCATCCCCAAAGGGAGCTACAGCGGCGGCGAAACTTATACGGTCAAGCGCGGCGACACGCTGTTTTATATTGCCTGGATCACCGGCAATGATTTCCGCGACCTGGCGCAGCGCAACAATATTCCCGAGCCATACAGCCTGAATGTTGGCCAAACCATTCAGCTTGGTAATGGTTCTGCCAACGGCGGCGGCGGCATGTTGGCGACGACAGACGCGACCAAAGGCGGTGTTCCGAAGCCACCTTCCAGCTCCCAGATCCAGACGGCAACGGTTGATTCTCAATCAACTAACGCGTATTCTGAAAACTCGGGTAAACAGAATGTAGGTAAGATGTTACCTGCAGCAGGTGCCGCAGCGGTTGGGACCGCGACTGCGCCTGTTACCGCGCCGGAAGCCGCTCCACCTGTGAGCAGCACCGTCAGCAACAGCGCTCCGGTCAGTACCTGGAGATGGCCGACTGACGGTAAGGTTATTGATAACTTTTCCTCATCAGAAGGTGGGAATAAGGGTGTCGATATCGCCGGTTCCCGTGGGCAGCCTATCTTCGCTACCGCCGATGGCCGCGTAGTGTATGCAGGCAACGCTTTACGGGGTTACGGTAATCTAATCATCATCAAACATAATGATGATTACCTGAGCGCCTACGCTCATAACGACACAATGCTGGTCCGGGAACAACAAGAAGTGAAGGCGGGTCAAAAAATAGCCACCATGGGTAGCACCGGTACCAGTTCAGTACGTTTGCATTTTGAAATTCGTTACAAGGGGAAATCCGTAAACCCGCTGCGTTATCTTCCGCAGCGATAGATTGGGCAGAATACGCTGAGATTCTGCTCGCGGTATCACGGGTAGGAGCAGCATATGAGCCAAAATACGCTGAAAGTTAACGAGTTACATGATGATGCGGATTTCGACGAGAATGGAGCTGAGGCCGAGTCGTTTGATGAAAAAGCGCTGGTAGAAGAAGAGACCAGCGAGAACGATTTAGCGGAAGAAGAGCTGTTGTCTCAAGGCGTTACGCAACGCGTATTGGATGCGACGCAGCTCTATCTGGGTGAGATCGGTTATTCACCTCTGCTGACCGCAGAGGAAGAAGTCTATTTTGCGCGGCGTGCTCTGCGCGGTGACGTGCCGTCCCGCCGCCGCATGATTGAAAGCAACCTGCGGCTGGTGGTGAAAATCGCTCGCCGCTACAGCAACCGCGGTCTGGCGCTGCTGGATCTGATCGAAGAGGGTAACCTCGGTCTGATTCGCGCAGTGGAAAAATTCGACCCGGAACGCGGTTTCCGCTTCTCCACTTATGCAACCTGGTGGATCCGTCAGACGATTGAACGGGCGATCATGAACCAAACCCGTACCATTCGTTTGCCTATCCATATCGTCAAAGAACTGAATGTCTATCTGCGCACCGCGCGCGAGCTTTCTCACAAGCTGGATCATGAACCGAGCGCTGAAGAAATTGCCGAGCAACTCGACAAGCCGGTGGATGACGTCAGCCGCATGCTGCGCCTGAATGAGCGCATCACCTCGGTGGATACGCCGCTGGGCGGGGATTCGGAGAAAGCGCTGCTGGACATTCTGGCCGACGAGAAGGACAACGGGCCTGAAGACACCACGCAAGATGACGATATGAAGCAAAGCATCGTCAAATGGCTGTTCGAATTGAACGCCAAACAGCGTGAAGTGTTGGCGCGTCGTTTCGGCCTGTTGGGCTATGAAGCGGCGACGCTGGAAGACGTAGGCCGGGAGATTGGCCTGACGCGCGAGCGCGTCCGTCAGATTCAGGTAGAAGGTCTGCGCCGTCTGCGTGAGATTTTGCAGATGCAGGGCCTGAGCATTGAGGCGCTGTTCCGCGAATAACGCCGGTTGTTGAACCGCATCAAATAAAAACGGTGAGCATGATGCTCACCGTTTTTTTATGCCCGCGTTTGGCGCCTGACTACACCATATTTTTCAGCCGGTAGATCCATTCCAGCGCCTGTCGCGGCGACAGGGAATCCGGATCCAGCGCCTCCAGGGCTTCTACCGCCGGCGAGGTCTCTTCCTGCAGCAGCGTCATCTGGGTGGCGTCGACGCTGCCCGATGCGGTGTGGCTGGAAATAGACTCCAGCTCGCGCAGTTTCTGACGGGCGCGTTTGATGACGTCGCGCGGCACGCCGGCCAGCGCGGCGACCGCCAGGCCATAGCTTTTGCTGGCGGCACCGTCTTGCACGCTGTGCATGAAGGCGATGGTGTCGCCGTGTTCAAGCGCATCCAGATGCACGTTGACCACGCCTTCCATTTTCTCCGGCAGGGTCGTCAGCTCGAAGTAGTGGGTGGCGAACAGCGTCATCGCCTTGATGCGGTTGGCCAGGTTCTCGGCGCAGGCCCAGGCCAGCGACAGGCCGTCGTAGGTGGAGGTGCCGCGGCCGATTTCATCCATCAACACCAGGCTGTGCTCGGTGGCGTTGTGCAGAATGTTGGCGGTTTCGGTCATCTCCACCATGAAGGTGGAGCGGCCGGAAGCCAGATCGTCCGCCGCGCCGACGCGGGTGAAGATGCGATCCACCGGGCCGATGGTGGCCTTGGTGGCCGGCACGTAGCTGCCGATGTGCGCCATCAGCACAATCAGCGCCGTTTGCCGCATATAGGTGCTTTTACCGCCCATGTTCGGACCGGTTATGATCAGCATGCGGCGCTGCGGCGACAGGGTGAGCGGGTTGGAGATAAACGGCTCGCTCAGCACCTGCTCCACTACCGGATGGCGGCCTTCGGTAATGCGGATCCCCGGCTGCTCGCTCATGGTCGGGCAAGCGTAGTTCAGGGTATCGGCGCGCTCGGCCAGGTTGGCCAGCACGTCCAGCTCGGCCAGCGCGGCGGCGCTTTGTTGCAGTTCCGCCAGGTGCGGCAGCAGCAGATCGAATAGCTCGTCGTACAGGCTTTTCTCGATCGCCAGCGCCTTACCCTTGGAGGTGAGCACTTTGTCTTCGTACTCTTTCAGTTCCGGGATGATGTAGCGCTCGGCGTTTTTCAGCGTCTGACGGCGTACATAGTGGATCGGCACCAGGTGGCTCTGACCGCGGCTGACCTGAATATAATAGCCGTGTACGCCGTTGAAGCCGACCTTGAGCGTATCCAGCCCCAACTTTTCACGCTCGCGGATCTCCAGCCGATCGAGATAGTCGCTGGCGCCGTCGGCCAGTGCCCGCCACTCGTCCAGTTCGCTGTTGTAACCGGGGGCAATCACGCCGCCATCGCGCACCAGCACCGGCGGTGATTCAATGACCGCGCGTTCCAGCAGCTCGCGCAGTTCGTCGAACTGGCCTACCTGCGACAGCAGCTGCTGCACGTGCGGCGTTTTCACATCCTGCAGCAGCGCGCGGATGTCCGGCAGTTGCTGGAAAGCATGGCGCATGCGCGCCAGATCTCGCGGCCGGGCGGTGCGCAGCGCCAGACGCGCCAAAATACGTTCCTGATCGCCTACCTGACGCAGCGAAGGCTGCAGATCCGCGAACAGCTCCTGCAATGCGCCGATCGCCTGCTGGCGGGCAGTCAGGACCTTGATGTCGCGGGTTGGCATGTGCAGCCAGCGTTTCAGCATGCGGCTGCCCATCGGCGTGACCGTACGATCGAGGATCGCCGCCAGCGTGTTGTCGCTGCCGCCGGACAGGCTCTGCGTCAGCTCCAGGTTGCGGCGGGTGGCGGCATCCATGATGATGCCGTCCTGCTGGCGTTCCATGGTGATGCCGCGAATGTGCGGCAGCGAAGTGCGTTGGGTATCTTTGACGTATTGCAGCAGGCAGCCGGCGGCGCGCAGCGCCTGGTGCGCCTGTTCGACGCCGAAGCCGGTCAAGTCGCGGGTGCCGAACTGCAGGTTGAGCTGCTGACGCGCTGTCTCCAGCTCGAATTCCCACAGCGGGCGGCGGCGCAGGCCGTGGCGCTGTTCGATCAGCGCCATGTGTTCAAAGGTTTCCGGATAGAGCAGCTCGGCCGGATTGGTGCGCTGCAGCTCGGCGGCCATGGTTTCCAGATCCTGCGGCTCGGCGACGCGGAAGCGGCCGGAGCTGACGTCCAGCGTGGCGTAGCCGAAGCCGCGCGCGTCCTGCCAGATCGCCGCCAGCAGGTTGTCCTGGCGCTCTTGCAGCAGCGCTTCGTCGGTGATGGTGCCGGGGGTGACGATGCGCACCACTTTGCGCTCGACCGGCCCTTTACTGGTGGCCGGATCGCCGATCTGCTCGCAGATGGCGACGGATTCGCCGAGCTGCACCAGCTTGGCCAGGTAGTTCTCCACCGCGTGGTGCGGCACGCCGGCCATCGGGATCGGCTCGCCCGCCGAGGCGCCGCGTTTGGTCAGCGAGATATCCAGCAGTTGAGAAGCGCGCTTGGCGTCGTCGTAAAATAGCTCGTAGAAGTCGCCCATGCGGTAGAACAGCAGGATTTCAGGATGCTGGGCCTTGAGGCGCAGGTACTGCTGCATCATTGGTGTATGGCCTGATAAATCCTTGTTAATAGACTCATTCATATTGATTTTACTCGTTTTTTAAGTCTCTCAAGTGCTCATGTGGCCCCAGGTAAAGCCCCTTTAAACCCACATAAACCCATAAATTTGTAGCTCACTTGTAGCTCAGAACGTGATAGATTGGTTTTACTTCTTCTCTGGGCTACAAATGGTGGTGATACTTTGAAAACAACTCTCACTCAGTCTTTTATTATCAACAAGTTAAGTGTCCATGTTAAGCCAGAACTCAGTAGCTCTGGAAAAGTTGTTTTCGAAGCAAACCCTGACCAAAAACCTTACATAGTCTTTGATGATCACAGGGACGCTCCTGTGGGATTCGGGGTAAAGGTAAGTTTGACGAAAAAAACCTATGTAATCCAGAGAAGAGTGTCCTCAGGTGCTCGTGATGTGAAAGAAGGTAAGAAACCGAGTTCGGTCTTAAAAGTGAAAGTAGGAAATGTTTCTGATTTTCCGAGTATCGATCAAGCTCGTGAAGCCGCCAGGGAATTGGTTCAGACCATGATCGCCACCAAAAGAAATCCCAATAGGATTAAGCGAGAAACAGAGGCTTCTGAACTCACTATCAGCGAAGTCTTTGCTCAATACAGAAATCATTTGATGGGTAGATCTAAACCAGCGAAACCCAACACTTTGGCTGTATTGGATAAAGCAGAAAACAGACTTTCCGAGTGGGCTGGTTTGCGAGTTAAAGACCTTACTGGTAATGAAATTCTTCGGAAGTTTGATGAGATTGCTTCAAGAGCCAGAACAGCAGCGGAACAGACCTTTAGGTGGATTAATGTTGCTGTCAGACATGCAATCGAAATTGAAGCCAGCAATGCCCAGACCCAGCAACGACAACCCTCTTTGTCCTACAATCCATTCTCTATCTTGAAAGTTCAGAAGAAGTTCAGGACTCGTTCTGAGCTTGAGGATAGCTATAAAGCTAAAGGAATCCGAAACCCTCTATCGCCAAAGGATACACTTGGTCGGTTCTTGACGGCATTACATAACAAGAGAAGCTTCAATCGCCTTGGGTGTGATTACCTTCTACTAACTATCCTTCTTGGTGCTCGTAAGGAAGAAACAGCTTCATTATGTTGGAAAGAGCATCTTTCAGTAGAAGAGGTCAAAACGACAAGTTATGTCGATCTTGAAAAAAGAATTATTCGTTTTTATGACACTAAAAACAGGAACGATCACGAATTGCCTATATGCGATGCTGTTAAATGCATCCTTGAGGACAGGCACGATATTGTATTTGATGCAGAAACTCGTCCAGAAAGGCAAAAGTGGGTTTTTCCTGCACGTTCTACAAGAAGCAAGGTTGGTCATTACTCAGATAGTAAAAGCTTAAGGGAATACCTCTGTCAGGAAGCTGGCATTACAAAGCTTGGTATGCATGATTTGCGACGAACGTTTGGGCGTGTCGCAGAAGAGCTAACATCGTATGCTGTTGTTAAAAGATTACTTAACCACAGGAATACAACAGATCCAACTGAAAGGTATGCGGTTCCCGATGATGAGCGAATTTTTGAGGCTCTGCAACGGATTGAGTTGCACATGCTTATGACGGCACCTAGGTTATACAATGCGCTATTGGCTTCTTCCAAATACCCGCCATTGTCTGATAACAAGGAGTAAGGGATGAGCGTTATCCAAACACTACGAGAACTCTCCGAGGTATGGCAATTATTTGGTGATATGCCTGACGACGCTACGTTAGGTGTCGATTTAGCGGCGCTTTACCTCGGTATCAGTGTTAAATCATTAGCAAGGTATAGACAAAACGGTGGTGGTCCACACTACATTCAATACCAATCAGAAGACAGCAAAGCCCGGAATCAGAGGGTGAATTATCTCTTGAAAGATCTCCGTTCATGGCGGGATAGCCACAGGGTAAGCAGCACAATGCACGCAGCACAAGTCAGGGGATTAGCTTTTACTTGTCTTTCGGATCTTACAAAACCTCAACCTTTTTGGTGCATCACCAACGGTAGCGGCTCTGCAAGCAAAATCATATCCCATGCATTGACCCTTCCTGATGATGATTTTAAGCAGCTTTTGTTAGAGACTAATGCAGAAGTCGTCTGGATCTCTGTGGAAAAAGCTCTTTTTGATGCATGGATAAATAAAGATGAACGAGCTATCTGGCACAAGGCTTTTACATCAGTATTAAAGAACATTGTTCTTGCATCGGATGCTGAAGAGGAAAGGTATATTTTGAATGACATTTTGGATGATAAATAATTGAATTTGTATGAGGCGGAAATATTTAAGTATCACAAATTTATCAATAGTTGCTCTATATGCCGCAGCAATATTAGTTTTTCTTTATGTAAGATGGAAAACTATATTTTTCCCATAAGACAAATGATAAATTTAGACAACATAAGGGTATTGTACGAATTTTTATAGATTGACATGAGCTTTGTTTTTTTCACTAACATTCATGTTATTTTTTTTGGGACTGAGATGGAACGCTCGTTTCATATTGACAGTATTTACATTAAATTGGAAGGTGGCAATAAATGTTAAAATGGATACGGACAATATTTTTTTCTGACTATCTACCATCAATTTTATGTCTGCTCTTACTTGTGAAAATGGATTATGCAATTTTCTCTAATTGGCCGATAAATCAATCTGTAGATAGCAGAATAAAATTAATGTTGTTATTCATACATCTTATAATGCTTTTTGCTATCCTTTCTCCATTCATAGGACGATTTTTAGCAAAAATTAGCAATGAAAAATTTAAAGCTTTTATTGGCTTGCCGGATAAAGATAAAAATATCACCTACATTGATTTATATGATTTTTTAAGTGGACTTGCATTATCTGCTTTTTATTTGTCAATTTTATTATTCACTTTAAAAGATGTCTATGAAATAACAGGTTGGCTTATTTCAGGGATATATGCATTTTTAATGTTTGCCTCATCTATATCAATAGCATCAATCTCACTTATGAGATATATCTGGTTGTTTGCTAAATTTAGTAAATATACATATTCAATTGCTGCGTTATTAGCAGCAAGCATGTGTATGGCAATTATAGGCGTTGCTATTAGAATGGCTTCATAGATAATTATCTATAACCTCATCTTATTTATTATCTCTTAAAATAAGATGAGGTTATTTTAGTGAATTAGATAAACATACTAAGCCCTTAAAATGATTGCTGGTATGTAAATTACGGTATTCTATTAAAAATATATATAACTATCAATCCCAGCACTATTTCTCTCTTGTTATAATTATGTCAAAGTTGTTCCCAAACGGATTTACGACCTCCAGTAGCTTTTGATTATGACTGTCATTTTTGATAATGTAAGACTGGCTTGTTCCAGGAGCCATTCTTTCCTCGATAGTTGGAAATTTTTTGCGCATGATATTTTCTAATATTTCAAGATCCTGAATATCGAAGTCTTTTCCATCAGAGACAATCCGGTCTGGAATTGATTTCAGACTGCTAAGTGTGGCTATCAGTTCTTTATCGTGAAGTATCCACTCTCCGGCACCACTAACATAATAGTCAACAACGGCTGTTTTTCCATTTGCATTATCTATTTTAAAAGACATTCGACCATTCACATTATATTTCCCATTAGAAAAATATGAAGTTCTCACATTCACACCAGCAAGAACACTCTGTGTGCCATATGAATAATCAGATGTCCACACCCCAACGATATCATCTGTCTTTTGAGTATCAGGGCTTCTGGGGAAAATGTAGGAACAGATTCCAACAAGAGCTGCCACAATAAATATTGTATTCTTTGTTGTCTTGGTTATTTTTTTCATAAAAATTCCATTTAGAATGAGTGATAGAGATAGGTGCATTTTATCATTTTTCAGCGCAAGTCAAAAAGTAATAATTATCCATCAACTCAAAATAAATTTGAATTCTTAATATTTATTGTGTTTATATAATAAAGGAATGTTTTGGGGAAGTGTAAATTAAAAATGTAGTAAATTATCATTACGTTTACTATTTGCTTTACAAACCAAGAATTATTATTTCATTTCAATGAGTTATTGTTATTAGGTAAATAGAAAGGATTTTATATTCACCTTAAGGTGAATATAAAATCTCCGGGTCTTGAGTGCTTGTCATTCCTGATATAATTAATAAGATGCAATAAAATTTGTAAATTAAATAATTTGAGTGTTTTATTATATGTTGGAAAACAACACTTTGTAAATAAAGGAGGAATTATGTCTGTTGAATATGGTTTAAAATGTTTTACTTTAAATAGTGGAGAGAGATATTGTCAGGTAATAGAAAAAACAAGTGGCGTTCCATTATATTATCCGAATTTGTATATTACTCGGCTTTGTTGAATAAATCAGAGTCAGGCGACAG